>RZYY01000006.1 GCA_009930115.1 Sphingobacteriia bacterium
GAATACAGAAGACTCCGCCCCATTATAGAATCAATCGGACAAGACGTGCCTGTAATTGCTCTCACCGCAACGGCTACCCCGAAAGTTCAGCAGGATATTCTGAAAAACCTGAATATCCTTGATGCTAACATCTATAAGTCATCTTTTGACCGGCCAAATCTTTATTACGAAGTCCGACCGAAAACAAAAGATGTAATAAAGGACATCATCAAATACATCAAATCCCATTCCGGAAAATCGGGCATCGTTTACTGCCTCAGCCGGAAAAAAGTGGAAGAATTGGCTGAAACATTGCAGGTAAACGGAATTAAAGCTCTTCCTTATCACGCCGGACTGGATGCAGCTACCCGAAGAATGAATCAGGATAAGTTTCTTATGGAAGATGTGGACATCATCGTAGCCACCATTGCCTTTGGAATGGGAATTGATAAACCTGATGTCCGCTTTGTAATTCACCACGACATGCCTAAAAGCCTCGAAGGCTATTATCAGGAAACCGGTCGTGCCGGCCGTGACGACGGAGAAGGAAATTGTATCACCTTTTACAGTTACGACGATATCCAGAAACTGGAAAAATTTATGAAAGGCAAACCGGTAGCCGAACAGGAAATTGCACAGCAACTCCTCCTCGAAACCGTAGCTTATGCTGAATCTTCAGTTTGCAGACACAGACAGCTGCTTCACTATTTCGGTGAAGATTACAAACAGGAAAACTGTGGAGCCTGCGATAATTGCCTGCATCCCAAAGAGAAATTTGAAGGTAAAAAGTACGTAACGATTGTTCTGGAATGTGTGCTCGAAGTTAAACAACTATTCAAAGCTAAACATATAGTTAATATTCTCGTTGGCCGCAATACCGCAACACTCAAATCATACAAGCATCATCTTATCAAATCATTTGGAAGAGGCGAGGAAGAGGATGAAAAATTCTGGAACGCCGTAATTCGTCAGGCACTCATCAGCAACCTGCTGGTTAAGGATATTGATAACTATGGTCTGCTCAAAGTAAGTAAAAAAGGTTTTCAGTTTTTGGATGAACCCTGGTCTTTCATGCTCACCAAAGATCATGATTATGACAATTTCGACGAAGAAGTTGATATTATCACAGGTGCCCATAAAACAAGCTCGGCTGACCAGGCACTTTTCAGCATGCTGAAAGACCTGAGAAAACAAATTTCGAAAAAGGAAAATCTGCCGCCGTTCGTTATTTTCCAGGACCCCTCTCTTGAAGATATGGCCATTCAGTACCCTGTTACCATGGATGAGCTCACCCAGATTACTGGCGTTGGCATAGGCAAAGCACAAAAATATGGAAAGCCCTTCCTTGATTTCATCAAAAATTATGTGGAGGAAAATGAAATTATCCGTCCCAACGACATGGTTGTGAAATCGGTAGTGAATAAATCCGGCCTCAAAGTCTATATCATTAAAAGTATTGACCGTAAGCTTTCACTCGAAGATATTGCCTATACCAAAGACCTGACTTTTGACGAACTGCTCAACGAAATTGAAAGTATTGTAGCTTCAGGAACAAAAATCGACATCAATTATTATATCAACGAATACGTTGATCCTTATCATCAGGAAGAAATTATTGAATATTTCCAGGAAGCAGAATCCGACTCTATTGATGCTGCACTGAAAGAACTCGGTGAAGACGAGTTTAACGAATATGAAATCAGGCTTATGCGGATCAAATTTATGTCGGAAGTAGGTAACTGATAAAAAACGCAAAATCCTCAGTGAGCCCAGATTTGTTCGTGTAATCATCCGGTTCCGTGTAAAATTTCAGCAAGCAATGAAACTCCAACATTTTTTCTTTATAGGTATCATCATGCTGATTACAGCCTGTGGTCCTTCAGGTGAACGAAAAGCAGAATCAGTACCTGATCATTTGTTATCAGTTGACAAAATGGCTGCTCTTATTTCCGATATTCAAATTACCGAAGCAGTTTTGCAACAACAAAAAGCCTCCGGCCTCAATGAACAGGAACAGTCGAAAGACTATTTCAGGGAAATATTCAGCAAGCACGGAGTTTCTTATGAGCTTTATTCGGAAAGTAAGCAGTTTTACGAAGCCAATCCCAAACTCTATGAAGAAGTTTTCGAAAAAGTCATAACGCTGATGACCCGGCAACAGACAGAATTATCCAATCCAAAAACAGAAGAGGAAAAAAAGGAGGAATAATAATTTGGTAAAACTGAGCACTTTCATGAATTTTCTTAACAATCAGATGCCATTAATCTTTCCGGCGTTGGGTGAAGAAAAAATCATTCACCTTTTCTATTGTATTGATTAAATCCCGAAAATTATCAGCAGAACAGGATATCATGCCGGAAGTTAAATTTTACAAACCTGACGATCATATAAAATGGATGGTCAGAAAGTTTGAAATGATTAAATCAACCCAGGATGATTTACAGCTGACCGACAATTTTATCCCCCGCCCTGATATTGCCATGGTTTTCCATTTTGGTAGCCTTCCAAGGATCATTTATCCGGTTGACATTGAATTAAAACCATTAACCATAACAGTTATTTCTGACAGACCGGTAAAACTGTCGGTTGACGGGAAGCTGGATTCATTTATTGCTATTTGCAATGCTACCGTTTTATCGAAAATTCTACACCTAAATCTGAATATAAAAGGAATTAAAAATGTTGGAATTTCGGATGAACGTTTTACAGGACTCTGGGAAAAAATGGACGAAATGAAATCAAATAAAGGGAGGATCAAAATTTTTTCTGAGGAAATTCAAAAAATTGCCGGTGATTATCAGTTCGACCAAATTGACAGAATTTATTTTGAAATCCTTGAAAACAGCATGGGAAAGTCACTTCAGAAAATAACCGAGAACATTTGTTTAACAAAGAGTACACTGAACCGAAATTTTTTAAAGCGCACCGGAGTAAGTATGAAGAAATTAATACGAATCGCCCGCGTTCATTCCATCTTTGAAAGGATGATTGGAGAAAGAAGAAGTGATTGCCGGGAATTATTTTACCAAAGTAACTATTATGATCAGTCACACTTCATAAAAGATTTCAGGGCAATTACCGGATTTACCCCAAAGCATTTTTTTAAGGTGAACTCTGCCTTGTGCAAAATCCTTTCCGGAATGGATGAAACTAATCCAAATTCGGTGGCAGGATAAAAAATGCGTTTTTTTTACAATTTTTTTCTTCAACACCTGTCTAATTTTGCAGAAAAAATAACACCCGACATGAGAAATCTGATCTTGTTTTTTGCAATTTGTTCTTTTTTGGTTTCATGTAAAAATGTACCTTCAAATGAAACACAGGAAGAAACATCCACCACTGAATCATTGGAAGTATCCTCAGCACCAGGAGAAATTTACGGTATCGAATCAGCCTATGTAAAATACCGTACAAATGCTGTGGGACAGGAAATGATCCGAGAGTTGTGGTTTGACGGCCACGGGAATCGGCAGTACGAAGAAAATACCATGGAAATCATGGGAAATAAGTCGGGAACGAAGTCGCTGGTTCTTGATGGCTGGAAGTACCAGTGGGACATTGATTCAAATTCAGGGACCAAATCGAAGTTTTACCAGTCGGTAACAGATTACGATAAAGTTTCTGAAAAAGAAATCGAACGTTATGGTATTCAGAAACATGGTTATGAAACAATAGCTGGTAAAAATTGCCTGAAGGTAACCACCGAGAAACCAGCAAAATCGACCAGCTGGATTTGGGAAAATATCCCGCTCAAAACCGAAGCGGTCTTTGCTGGCAATCAAGTACTGGTGGAAGTTGTAGAAATTAAAGAGGGCAATGTTGATCCGGATGTTTTTAAACTGCCTGACGGCGTGACTTTTACAGAACCGGAGTAAAATAATACCCAAATTTGTTTGCTTTTGACGCTGCAGGCAACTATGCCTGTTTGTCCGAAATAGCTAATCTGAGTTATGAAAATATGGATTCTTAATTTTTAAGTATTTTGACATTTGAGCAGGATCAAATTGAAAAACTCAGGCAGGAGCTTTCGGTAATGTCCCTTTCAGAAAGAAAAAGGCAGGCTTTTTATTCGGTTGATGCATTTGAGGATTTCAACAATGTTTCGGGTTTGCTTCCCGAAAGTCATAAGACTACAGGTGATCCGCTGGTGAGGATTAATCCTGGTCTGATTAATCCGAAAAGTAACAAGATACAATTGATTTCAATCCAATGGCATATTCTGAACGCTGAATATTACGACCGCCCGCGGCTAGCCGGAATGAGCACCAAACCGGATTTAATCACTGACAACAAATTTCTGCTGATTTACAAAGACAGAGATTTTTGGAAAAATCTGATACCTTCAATAAAAAATGACTGACCTCCAAATAGCCAAAGCCACACAATTAAGCTGCCATCTTAACGGATTTTTCGCTATACTTACGCTTTGAGCAATTACAACACATCAACGGTCTGGTTGGTCAATCATTAACTCTTTGTCATCATACGAAAAAGATGAAAATGACACTTTTTACTAAATGTTGGATCGTGATATTGGTGGGCTTTCAGGGAAAGTTTATACAAAAAATAAGGTAATTCAGCAAGTTGTATCAGAGAAAAATTTGTACAGGATTCAAAGAACTGATCATTTATCATAGTTATCAAATACGTCACTTTTGGAAATATGGCCTGATTATCTGAAATTCAAAAAAAAAGCCTTAATATTGTAGCTGATAAGTGGAGTTCCGAAACCACTTTTTAAAAACGACCTGCCCTGCTGAGGTTATTGCAGGGGGCGGAACTGAAAAGCCTTATGAGTAGGAGAAATTTAAAACAAATGTTATGGAAGAAATTACAAATCGACCGGCTGTCACAACAGGAGACTGGGTTTTAACGATGTTAATCACGGCAATACCAATAGTTGGTATCATTATGCTGTTTGTTTGGGCTTTCAGCAGCGGCACCAATCCAAGTAAAGCGAACTGGGCCAAGGCTGCTTTAATCTGGATGGTAATTGGTATTGTTATTGTCATTTTGTTTTCCTGGATTTTTGGCACTGCATTTTTAAGTTTTTTTGGCTAAAATCTGAGTTTCCTTAAACAGATTTTTGGGCAGTTTTAACTATTATCAGGTTCGCTTTTCTTCCCCGGCCTGTTTGCAGTTGCCCCGCGGCCCGGTATAAATAGGTACCTTCCAAAATGCTGGAGAATCTTAAGAATCCATTAATGATTCTCAGGGATTGATATGCCCTTTTGTATTTCCTCAACGGGTGGAAATTAATGCTGTCTTTCTACTGCCTTTCAGGTTTCGCTCTGTTTTTTTATGAACGGATAAATTTCAAGCATAAACCTTGACTATACCATCGCTATATCAACTCTATGTGAAGATTGGTTTACATACTGATTAACAATGTTTTGATACGGCCAACCATTATAAAACATAGAGCTGGCATAGAGAATGACATGGGAAGATTTTACTTATAGCTGGCAATCCGGCTACTTGTGATTGTTTTAGATGAAAATCCGGGATGAATTTGTCTCAGAATGGTCAGTAAATCAGCTATAAATTTCTTATTCGGAAACTAGGGTTTGCCTGACCAGTTAATCCAAATATGGTGAAAAATGAGAACAATTCCCTGTTTTAACCCAATGCAGGGTTAAATGAAGAATGCTTGATCAGGTAATTCCACCCGCCCGGAAAATTTTAGTTGCATCTTTTGTAATGAAATGGTAAGGAGCTGGAATACAATGAAATTTTTAGGATTCACCTATGGATATTGATGGAATGAAAATTTGATTTTACTTTTGGTTTGTTTTTTCCCTGCCAAAGATAATGGCTTCGTAGGTAAAAATATCGGCGTTTCTCCAGCCGTCCCAGCCAATATGTGCTTTGTCGCGGGCACAATGCCCGAGAAACTCCTCAATATTCCAGTTATTGTTCAACATCACCTGTGGGAGGAAGGTGCCGCTGTTAAGCCCTTTTTTAAGATAAATACCATGTTTTCCGGGAACAATTTCTGAGAGGGAGCTGATTTTTTTCAAGGGTGTTAGTACGGATATTTCCAGATCCAGTTCAGGCAATTCTTTTTTGGTTACTGGTTTGAATCTTTGGTCTTCGGTAGCTGCCGAAACAGCCATTTGCTGAACCGAACTGTAAAGCGGCTTTTTATCATCAAAATGGCCAATGCAGCCACGAAGTTCTCCATTTACATAAACCGAAACAAAAACCCCCGTTTTTTTGCTGATTGAGCCGGTCAAATCAATGGTTTCTTCAAAGTTTGTTGTTGTTCCCGTCAGTTTTTCGATTATAGAATTTTTTGCCAGTTTTAGCAGGGTTTGTTGCTCTTGTTCTGATAATAAAAACCCGGATTCAGTATTGTCTTGTTCCTGGTAAAATGCAATTGCCCAATACCCCACCACGCTTTCTTTATCTCCATAACTTGAATCACCGGAATTGTTGTAATCCAGAAGGGTAATGTTCAGATCATTACTTTTTTCGGTGTTGAAAAGGAGTGCAAGCATTGAGCTCCATCCGCACATGGGAGTGGCCAGATTCAAAACTTTTTTTAATTCCGGTGAATTAATGGTTCTGAGAAATTTTTCGGGTGAATTGGTGGTAATCGCCTGAGCAGTTTTCATATCTGTTCGGATTGCATCATCATAGGAGGGATAATGGGAGAAATCGCTGCTGATTACAAAAAGATTGTCCGGAATAAAATAAGGCTGAAGTACAGCAGCAATTTTCCGAATGGTGTCAACCGAATGTGTGGCGATTATGATCGGAACAATTCGGAAAGGTTTTTTCAGATGATACTGAAGAAAAGGAAGCTGTACTTCGAGACTGTGCTCTTTCAGGTGTGCCTCAGGGCGACAGGTAAACACTTCGTTTGCTTCGATGAGTTTTTTCGCAACTTCGGTATCCACCTCAACACTTCCGAGAGGAGTTAAATAATTTCCACGATCATATACGGATGCACCGTTGAAGGATGTTCGATGGCTGGAACCGATCAGAAAAATGTGATCGAATGTTGCATCAGATGGTATCTGGTTGAATGCTGATGCTGCCACGATACCGGAAAAAATATACCCTGCATGTGGCGAAACAAGTGCTCTGAGCCTTCCCGGTATTACAGGCCGGGCAGTTGAAAATAAAGATTTCAGGGTTGTACGAAGCGATTTTTCGTTGCCGGGATAAAATTGTCCTGCCACGCAGGGCTGGCGATGATGCATGGATTGGCCATCGTTTTTTGTGGGATCACTGTTTGTAAATGAGTTGTTCGACATGGTTGGAAAATGAATTGACCAGAATGAGTACAAATTTAGAAAAAAATCATTTTTTGATCATTTGCTTCTTAAGTATCTGTGGATACAATCCATTCACGGATCATTTTTTCGGCAGCAATTTCTAAAAATCCGGCAGCTCGCCGGAGACAAACCTCTTCGGGAAAGGTTGAATCACAGATGCTGATGATTCTGGTAAATCCGGCAGAGTAAAGGTCTAAATAATTTTCGCCAATGCGGCCTGCAAAAGCGACAAGTGGTTTATGATATTTTCGCGAAAGTCGGGCTATTCCGGCAGGTGTTTTTCCGAAAAGTGTCTGTCGGTCAATGGTTCCTTCACCTGTAATGATCAGATCAGCCACGATGACTTTTTCTTCCAGTTTCGTGTTTTCACTGAGCAGGTCAAATCCGCTTTTAAGTTCAGCGTTTGTAAAAACTGACAATCCTGCACCCAGGCCTCCTGCTGCCCCGCCAAAAGGCATATTGCTGATGTCGATCCCAAGTTGTTTTTTAACAATTTTGGAGAAATGAACCATATTGGTTTCGAGTTGTTGAACCTCAGATGGAGAAGCTCCTTTTTGCGGGGCGAATACTTTTGTTGCGCCGTTAATTCCTGTTATTGGATTAGTGACGTCTGCTGCTGCAATTATTCTGGTGCTTTTGAGGCGGGCGTCAAGTCCTGACAGGTCAAGATTTTCAATTTCATTGAGTTTTCCTCCCCCTTCTCCGGTTAATCTTCCTGATTTGTTGAAAAATTTTACTCCCAGTGCTCTTGCCATGCCGGTACCTGCATCATTGGTTGCACTTCCGCCCAGACCAACAATGATTGACGTACATTTTGCTTTCAATGCTTCCAGCATCAGTTCACCTGTTCCGAATGTGGTTGTTTTCAACGGATTCATTTCTTCTTTTTTCAGCAGGGAGATTCCCGATGCTGCAGCCGTTTCAATAACGGCTGTATGTCCATCTGCCAGAATTCCGAAGAATGATCTGGTTTTTCGCATTAATGGACCGCTGACATATGTTTTAATGATATGTCCGCCTGCAGCGCCAATCAGTGTGTCAACCGTTCCTTCGCCTCCGTCGGCCATAGGTAAAATGGTTATCTGAGCATCGGGTAAAACTCTTGATATCCCTCGTGCAATAGCTGCAGCGGCTTCTTTGGCTGACAAGGAATTTTTAAAAGCGTCGGGAGCTACGAGAATTTTCATCTTAGCGGAGTATCATCACTGAGCCTGTAATCGTTCGTTTGGTCAGCCCTTCGAGCTGAATTTCGAAAACATCGCATACATAAAAATAAACTCCCTCGCTGCATTCCTGATTATTTTGCTGGTTTTTGCCATCCCATTCAAACCAGGGGTCGCTGGTTTCATAGACAATTTTTCCCCATCTGTTGAAAATGGTCAGTTTGATACGTTCCACTGAAGTGAACGGAAAAGCTTTGTAACGATCGTTAAAACTGTCTTCGTTGGGGGTGAAAACGTTGGGCAGTCGGTAAGTGCCGCAGGCTGTTATATCTACACACACGACATTGCTCATTTCACTGACATTGCCGGCCGAATCTGCAGCGGTTATTCCATAACAACCTGCGATGGATGACAGGTTGTTGTGCAGATAAACCTGCGTGTGAGCATCCATCAACGAATCCAGAATTATCATCGGTTCATTTGCGACAGATGAAAAATGAATGTAATACATTTTGATATCTTCAGGGCAAAGGTCAGGGTTAACCCAGGTGAGCTTGTTTTCAACCGTCTCGCAGTTGGTGGTTACAGTGAGCTCCGGCGGACATGGTGCAAGATTATCCTGAGGGATTCCTGAAGTAATTTGTGAGAAATTGATGATTGGTTTTATGATACCTGGCGCACTGTATTGTCCGGTGCTTTTGACATAATACGTGTATTTTGTACCGTTTTCAAGGTTAAAATCCTGATAGGCAGGTTGAAGAGCTTTACCAACTGAGTCGAAAACAAGGGTTTGCTGATTTAATCTGTAGATCGTATAAAATTCGTTTTGCCAGGGTGTGCTTGTTTCCCATGAAAGATTCAGTGATTTGTCGGATGCATCTATTTGGAGAAACATTGAAAATGCCTGTTGGGTCGATCCTATGAAAAAACTGTCAGGATCAGCATTACTGTAGAAATCGATTCTGTATATATAGTTACTGTCTGCAGTATTAATCCCTGCATCGGTAAACAGTGTATCGTTTATGTTTCCGGCGATGCCTGTTTCTATAAACTCCGGGGGATTCTGTCCTGCTGATGATCTGTTTATAATGTACAGGTAGGGTGGGGGAAAAAGAAGTGTATCCAGCTCAGTTGGCTTTGACCAGGCAACAAAGATTTCTCCGTTATTCTGATCGGTATTTTCAACCGAAACATTGGTAATTATCGGAACATCTTTAATCAACGATGCACAGACTTCCGGAGAGGCAATGCTTTTGCTGCCGTCAGCGAATGTAGCTACTACCATGTAGCAATAATCAATCCCGTGAATCAGTCCGTTTCCGTTGTCATTATCAATGTAGGTTGTATCTTCAGCTGTTGTAAGGGATTCAATTTTTGAATATCCGGTATATCCGGGGATTCCTGTTTCACAATGGTTGGGAATGAAACCGTAAAATCCGTTTCGTCTGTATAGTTCATAGCCTGTGCTCTGTTCGCAAAGGGCTTTGCTCCAGCTCAGGTGAATAGTGTTGCCAACGGCTGTCGTATTCAGATTTTCAGGTGCAGGGCTGATGACTTTGATGGCAACTGTTTTAATATCAACCAACTGGGGAAAATTAAGGCTGTCTTTAGCTGTAAATACTACCTGATAGGGTTGTAATTGAATGTGCTGACAAACAGGTGTCCAGGTGAAAGTGGATGCTATTTCTCCCTGTCCTGTGACTCTTGGGAAAATGGCAGGGCTTTCCTCCAGAATCAAAGGTCCACCCATTGCCTGAAGAGATAGCATGTTGTTGTCAGGATCAGTTGCCGTAACGGGTATGGTAAGGGTTTCTCCGATCACGACACAGGTATCAATTAGCGGCACAATCTGTGGTGGCTGATTGGAACAGGCAATTATGGAAATTTGCATATCGCGTGTTACATAGCCTATTTTTACACCATACCGCCATTCTTCCACCACAAAAGCAATATTATATTCGCCCTGCAAAACCGGTTTATCCCAAATAATAGTACCTGTTGCAGCATTTATTTCAAAAGTATTCTGAGTACTCCCTCCGACTTCATTGGGTAAAATATACCCTGGGATGGGGAGACCTGAAGCACCAAGGCAGGGAACAAGTTTGTAAACCAGGCTGTCGCCGTCCACATCATAAGCTACCGGGTTGTGCAGGTATAAATTGTTCACGCAGCCAACATCAACGGGAGGTGCGAGTAGCTGTACAGAATTGTTGGGACCCAGAAACGGATTGATAACCAGTTCGGTTTGAAGAAAAAACGGGACATTGACAGAATTGGGAATATTCAGGACCCCATAATTTCGGTTGGGATCTTCGAGCTTGATCAGGTAAGTACCCTGCCCGGGAAAAGTGTGAATGGCACCTGCATATTCGTTACGGCTGATGTTGTTGGGTAAATTGATTTTCTGGGTGCGCAGTACCATTTCGCTGGTACCGTCTCCCCACCTGATAAGCAATTCGGGCCGGTCGGCCGGACTGGGCGTGTAGGTATAGGTTATAATGGTAAAATTATACTCCAGGTCAGAAATGGCAGTGTAGGTTATTTCACCGGCCCGTTGATGGGTTCCGAAAACTGTAACGGTAAAAAGTAGTAAAAAAAATAGTAAAATTGTCTTTTTCATCAGCTAACTCTGCCAAATTCAAAAAATCAAAAGTATTAAAAAACATCCAACAGCTATTAATGCTGTAGGTATCATTCTGCTCATTCCCTGAATTAAACGAAAAAAATCAGCGTTCATATACAAATATCTTGATGGATATAATGGTTTTCGTAAATTTGTAAATTTTAGTAAATACAGGTTTCAGTCGAAATTATGTACGACAACGAGGAACGCCAGGAGATTATTAACCGCTACCGCAAATTACTGAGGGTGTGGAAACAGCGCAGGACAAAAGAAGAGGCCGAGCTGGTACGCAAAGCTTTTAAACTTGCCGTGGAAGCCCACAGCGGTATGCGTCGCCGTTCACGTGAACCTTATGTCTATCACCCGCTGGAAGTTGCAACCATTTGTGCAAAGGACATGCGTCTTGATGCAACTGCCATTGCCTGTGCGTTGATGCATGATGTTGTGGAAGATACTGATGTTACCCTTGAGGATATCGAAAACATGTTCAACCCGCAAATTGCTGCCATTATTAGTGGTCTTACCAAAATTAAGGACGTTTTGGACGACGGTACCCGCTCCATTCAGGCCGAATACTTCAAGCAAATAATTCTCACTCTTATTGAGGATATGCGCGTGATCATGATTAAGCTTGCTGATCGTCTGCACAACATGCGTACCCTTGAACATATGAGCCGGGAAAAGCAATTGAAAATCGCCTCGGAAACTCTTATCCTTTATGCTCCATTAGCCTATCGTATGGGATTGTACACCATTAAAACAGAGCTTGAGGACCTTTCTTTGAAATATACTGAACCCGAAGTGTATGACCATATTTATCAACAGGTTGAAAATACTGAGTCAGACCGTACCCGCTTCATCAATAATTTTATTTATCCCATCAAAAGCCAGCTTGTTAAAGAAAAAATCAAACATCAAATACAGGTCAGGACAAAATCCGTTTATAGCATCTGGCAGAAAATGCAGCGTCAAAATATATCTTTTGATGAAGTGTATGACATCTTTGCCATACGGATCATTCTGGATGTTCCTCTTGAGCATGAACGACTCGAATGCTGGAAAGTTTATTCTCTGATTACCGAAATTTACAGACCCAAACACGACAGACTACGCGACTGGATATCAATTCCCAAGGCAAACGGATACTCAGCCCTGCATACTACTGTGATGAGTCATTCCGGTAAATGGGTCGAAATACAGATTCGTTCGGAGCGAATGCACGAAATTGCTGAATCAGGTTTTGCATCGCACCACTATTACAAAAATATGGCCGACGAGAATAAAGTTATCGAAGCCTGGCTGAACAGCATCAGAGAACAGTTTGTAAATCAGGACAATGATGCTTTGAGTTTTATCACTGATTTTAAAAACGATTTTTACGTTGATGAAATCTATACCTTTAGCCCCAAAGGCGATATGATAAAACTTCCCCTGAACGCTACTGCACTTGACTTTGCCTATGCGATTCATACCGAAATCGGCAGACACAGCATTGGCGCCAAAGTCAACCTTGCTCTGGTACCCTTGAAACATCAGCTTAAAAGTGGTGACCAGGTAGAAATCATTACCTCCAAGGTACAAAAACCACTTGCTGAATGGCTCGAGTTTGCTGTCACCTCGAAAGCAAGAAACTATATCAAAGAATCGCTGAAAACCGAGAAAAAAGAATTTTATAACGAGGGGAAACAAAAACTTCAGGACCTGCTAAAGGTTATCGCTATTGATTTTAACCGTCTGAATATCAAAAAGCTCCAGGAATACTATACTATCGAAAGTGCTGTAGATCTCTATTATGACATAGCCATTGGAAAAATCGGGCTTCACGAAATAAAAAAATGCTGGAAAATTGCAGATAAAGGCCCCTGGTTTAAACCTTTTATCCCTTTTGCCAAAAACAAACAATCTGCTGAAGATGCCGGAAACGAAACCCTGGCTCAGCGAATACGCAATAAACCCGAAGAAGTTGTACTTGGTGAATCCATCAATACCGATTACAAAATTGCTACCTGTTGCAACCCTATTGCAGGTGATGACGTAATAGGACTGGTAACTCCGAACTCCCCGATTATTATCCATCGTGCTAACTGCAAAATTGCACAAGATATGATGTCGAGTTTTGGTAACAGAATAGTCAAAGCGAAATGGAACAAAAAAGATACAGTGCTATTTCTTGCCGGACTGCAATTTACCAGTATTGACAAAATAGGACTGATATACCAGCTTACCGACATTATTTCCAACAAATTCAAGCTTAAAATCCGGTCATTCAACCTGACCAGTTCCAACGAAGTATCAGAAGGGAAAATCATGCTTTATGTGCGTGATACCGAAAATCTTAACGAGTTAATCAACGAGATTAAAACCATCAGGGAAATCAAAAAAATCAGCCGGATGAATCCGGTATAAAAAAAACCTTCTTTTTTTTGTTAAAAAATGCTGATCAATAAAAATTTATATTTTTGTCATCATTAATTTTTATTTTGACTAAATAACAACTGGAGATTTCTCGCCATGATTAGCGAAATGAAAGAAAAGAACCTGTCGTTCGAAGCAGTAAAAAAGATATTCATTGATTATCTGGAACAAAGGAAACATCGCAAAACTCCCGAACGCTTCACCATCCTCAAGGAAATTTACAATACCGAAGGTCATTTTGATGTAGAAACCCTTTATATCAAAATGAAAAACAACAAGTACAGGGTGAGCCGTGCCACGCTTTACAACACCATTGAATTGCTGCTTGATTGTGATTTGCTTATCAAACATAATTTCGGAAGCAACTGCGCCCAGTTTGAACGATCGTTTACCCTGAACAGGCACGATCATTTTATATGTACTGATACCGGAGATGTCAAAGAATTTTTTGATCCGAGAATTACGGAAATCAAAAATTCCATCGAAAGAGAACTTGGAGTGAAAATTACCCATCATTCTCTTACTTTTTACGGGCGCTGCAATGGCCATGATTCAACAACAGAAGAATCCAAAAATTAATTGTCAGTTTTTTAATCTTGAAATCTGCTTTAGGCCGGTTCTTTAACACAGACCGGCCTTTTTTCGCGATTTTCATCAAACTTCATTCTTTTCACTTCGATAATTTACCTAATTTTAGGCCTTCATTTTTTGTGTCAAATTAATACTTTTTTCTGATGAAAGTTGACGTTTTACTTGGAGTACAATGGGGTGACGAAGGAAAGGGAAAAATAGTGGATGTGTTGTCGCCAGGTTATGATATCATTGCACGGTTTCAGGGAGGTCCCAATGCTGGTCATACCATTGAGTTTGAAGGAATGAAATTTGTTTTACATACCATTCCTTCCGGTATTTTCAACCCTGACAAGACCAATCTTATTGGAAATGGTGTCATTATTGATCCGGTGATTTTTCAAAATGAGATCATACACCTTCGTCAAAAAGGTATTGACCCGAAACGAAACCTGCTCATTTCCCGTAAAGCTCACCTGATTGTGCCCGGACATCGTTTGCTGGATGCAGTTTATGAAACTGCCAAGGGAAAAGAGATGATTGGTTCAACATTGAAAGGAATCGGACCAACCTACACTGATAAAATCGCAAGACTGGGAATCAGGGTCGGTGATATAACAGGTGATCATTTCAGGCAGTCCTACGATAAACTTAAAGCGGCTCACCTTAAAATCGTAAATGCCTACAATGCCAGCGTTAAGGATTTCAAACTTGACGGATCAGATTTTGACACATACGAAGAAAAATGGTTTGAAGCCATTGAGGAACTCAAAAATTACCATCTTACAGACAGTGAATATTACATCAACAAAAACCTGAATGCAGGCAAACGTGTTCTGGCTGAAGGTGCTCAGGGTTCGCTGCTTGACATAGATTTTGGGTCTTATCCTTTTGTTACCTCCAGCAACACAATCACCGCCGGAGTTTGCTCAGGCCTGGGCATTCCGCCGTCCAGCGTCGGGAAAGTTTTTGGTGTATTTAAAGCTTACTGTACCCGTGTAGGCAATGGGCCTTTCCCCAGCGAGCTGTTTGATGATTCGGGTATAACCATGAGAGATGAAGGCCATGAGTACGGTTCTACAACAGGTCGCCCAAGACGATGTGGCTGGCTGGATCTCACTGCACTCAGCTATGCCATAATGTTGAATGGCGTAACTAATCTTGTAATGACTAAAGGTGATGTGCTGAGTCATTTTGAAACTCTAAAAGTGAGCAGAGCCTATCTGCACGATAACCGCGAAATTGATTATATCCCGTTTGATTGCAATCATCTTTCGCCAATCTTCACCGAAATGAATGGCTGGAATTCTACAATCAGCCATTTTAGAACATTTGGTGAATTGCCACAAGCATTCAGGGATTATGTAAGCTTTATTGAAAAGAAAACAGGTATTCCTGTTTCCATTATATCAGTCGGACCCGACAGAACGCAAACCATTATAAGGGACTAAAGCCCGTCTGACTGTAAAGTCCTTTAACCATTAAATACTTCCAGACCGACTCGGGGAGCATGTACCGAACGTCTTTTCCTTTAAAAATGGCTTTGCGAATAAAACTTGATGATATTTCCATAATCGGGGTATTGAACTGATGAACAGAGGGTAAACCTGCATATTCGCCGATGGAATAACCCGGACGGTTGTAAATGTAAAAATGATAATTACTGAGTAGTGATTTGTATTCTTTCCATTTATGAAGTTGCTCAAAAATGTCTGTTCCGGCGACAATGATAAATTCACGATCGGGGAAATCCTTTGTGAGCCGGAGAAGGGTATTGATGGTGTAGGAAGGCGTGGGCATGTAAAATTCGATGTCAATAGCTTTAAAACCGGGATTGTTCACAATAGCCATTTTTACCATTTCAAACCTTTCGGTTGCTTCCAATAAACCTTGTTTCTCTTTTAATGGATTATGCGGAGATACCACAAACCAGATTTCCTGCAAATCAGTGAATTGCTGCATATAGCCTGCAATAATCAGATGCCCGATATGAATTGGGTTGAACGATCCGAAAAATAATCCGGTTTTTTCCATTTTTTCTGAATTTATGTTTGCAGAAAATCTTTGATAATCTGAAAAGTTTCTTCAGTTGCTTTTTCCAGTCTGTCATTCACAATGATCCGATCAAACTGAGGGGCAAAACCAAGCTCATATTCTGCTTTTTCTATGCGTTTTCTGATGGTTTCTTCCGAATCGGTGGATCGTTTTTTCAGTCGCGATTCAAGTTCGGCAATTGAGGGAGCTTTTATAAAAAGGGAAAGACAGATATCAGAAAACTGTTTTTTAATGTTCAGTCCCCCGATCACATCCACATCGAAAATGACGTGATGTTGTTTACGCCAGATTCTTTCGACTTCCGATTTGAGCGTGCCGTAATAACAGTTCTTGTAAACTTCTTCCCACTCAATAAATTCATCGGAGGAAATTTTTCTCTTAAATGCTTCAGGAGTGAGGAAATAGTAATCAACCCCATCCTTTTCGCCGGCTCTGGGGTTGCGGCTTGTTGCGGATACCGAAAACTCAAGGTTAAGTCCGGAAGCCAGCATTTGTTTTACTATAGTGGTTTTGCCCGACCCTGAAGGGGCTGACACCACAATCATTTTACCTGAGTTTATCATAGAATATTGAAAAGTTGTTCCTTGATTTTTTCCAGTTCATCCTTCATTAGGACTACCAGTCGCTGAATGTTCCAGTCGTTTGCTTTTGCCCCAAGAGTATTGATTTCACGCCCTACCTCCTGAATGATGAATGCCAGTTTTTTGCCACCTGATTCATCTTCTTCAATAGTTTGAAGGAAATAATCACAATGGCTTTTTAACCTTACTTTTTCTTCGGTGATATCAATCTTTTCGATGTAATAGATCAATTCCTGCTCAAAACGGTTTGGATCAATTTTGTCGGCTTCAAAACGGGCTTGCAGTTCTTTTTGAAATTTTTCTCTGATTGAAGAAATGCGTTTTTCTTCGAAGGGGGTAATTTGTTCAAGAAAACTAAGAATATTGCCGATTCTGCCGGTAAATTCCGACCGTAACTTTTCCCCTTCTTCGCGACGACCCTCATCGCAATGCTGGATTGCCAGAAGTATAAGCTGTGAGATTTCTTCCCACAGATTTTCATCCGCACTTTCCGATTTGGGCTGTAATATTTCAGGAATCCTCAGCAGAACTGAAAATGCCAGTCCGTGATCTGTTTCAATTCCCAGATCCTGCTGTAAACCAATAATTTCGTCAAAGTATTTTTTTGCCAGGGGGCGGTTAATAAAGACAGCACCTGACATTTTTGTTTCATCTATTGTAATTACGAATTCCACTTTTCCGCGTTCCAGATTTTGCATCAGCAAATTGCGAATGTCCAGCTCTTTGTCCTTTAAAAAAGCAGGAATTCGTAAGACAGGATCAAACTGTTTACTGTTCAGGGTTTTAATTTCGATGGTATATCTGGTACCCCCGATTTCAGATTCGGCTTTGCCATAGCCGGTCATTGATTTAATCATCGTAATAAAATTTCAGCAAATGTAAAGTAAAAAAAGTGTTGATATCATGAAACCAGAATTTAGTTATCTTTGAAAACCCTAACCACTCAACTTATTACCAAGTGTTAATCAGAACCATATTAATTGAAGATGAGCCCGTTGCAAGGGAGCACCTTACCTTTTTACTTGAAAATTACTGTCCAAATCTTCAGGTTGTGGGCCAGGCTTTTGATGTAAAATCGGGATTAAAAATCATTAATGAAAAGAATCCGGAATTGCTTATTTCCGACATTGAGCTGCCTGACGGAACTGCCTTTGACCTGCTCAAGTATATTGAAAACATCACTTTCAACATCATTTTTGTCACTGCTCATTCTGAATATGCTATTCGGGCATTTAAAATCAGTGCAATTGATTATTTGCTTAAACCTTTGGATATAAACGAATTGCAGGCTGCTACAAAAAAAGCAGAGGAAGAAATAAAAAAAAAGTCGGCAGATATCCGGATCAAAGCATTGCTGGAGAATTTAATTCATAATGGCGAAGCGACAAAAAAGATCGTCTTAAGTATCAATTCGGTTTTGCATCCGGTGAATATGAAAGAAATTGTTTATTGCGAAGCGGACGGTTATTGTACGAAATTTCATTTGTCGGACAGCAGGGTATTAACTGTACCGAAAAACATAAAAGAATACGAAGATATGCTCACAGATTTCGGATTTTTCAGAGCAAACCGCCAGCACCTAGTCAATCTAAGTCAAATTCATTCCTTTGATAAAAGCGGATCAGGTGTTCTTCACATGACTAATGGAAACGAAATACCTGTTTCGGTGAGGAAGAAGGAATTGTTGATTGAACGGCTTTTATTCTTCTGAATAGAGAAGCATGACATACGATAAAATGAAGGGGATTAATTCACAGTTTTTATTTGTTAATTTCGAACTAAGTAATAATTTTGCCAGCCGAAAAAAACAAAATATTATCGGGCCTATAGCTCAGTTGGTTAGAGCAACTGACTCATAATCAGTAGGTCCCTGGTTCAAGTCCAGGTGGGCCCACAAAAATTAAAAACCGGATTTTTACATAAAATCCGGTTTTTTGCTTTTGGGATTTGATACATCAAAGGATGTATTAAGCCATTTCCCAAAACAAACAAGCTGTCCATGACTGTCAAAAATCTGAAAAATGTATATTCCCGGATGAAGGTCTTCGGTGTTGATTTGGTTGCTTTTTGATAGATTTGCCGATTAAATCAACTTAAGATGAAACCGTTTGTACCAAATAAAAATTTAAGAAATCTAATTCTCGATTTTGGAGGTGTCATTTATCAGATTGATCATCTGAAGCAAATAGAAACTTTTGCAACACTTGGTGTGGAAGATTTTGGAGGGTTGTATTCACATGCTGTCCAGAGCCCTTTGTTTGCTGACTTTGAGTGTGGTAGAATTACTCCTGAAAATATGATGGAAACAATCTCCCGTTTGCTTGACGTGAAAGATGCAGGCCGGGGGAAAATCATCGATGCCTGGAACAGCATTTTGGTTGGATTTGATGATGATGCTGTAAAGCTCATCGGGAAACTGAAAACCCGATACAGATTATTTCTGCTGAGCAATACCAATCAGGTGCACTACAATATGTTTATCGGAGAATTTAGCGAAAAATACAGTGCTGATTTTAACATGCAGTTTGAAAAAACCTACTGGTCGTTTAAAATCGGTTTGCGTAAGCCTGATGAGCAAATCTACCGGCTGGTAATGCGGGATAACCAGCTTGATCCTGAGAATACTCTTTTTATTGATGACAGCCAGCAAAATGTTACCGGTGCTGAAAAGTCGGGAATGCCGGCAGTTTTACTTAGAAAGGGTCAGCGGCTCGCAGATATTTTCGACGAGAATGGGAATCTAATCCTACATTGAAAAGTCTTCTCGCAGTTGTTCGAAAACTATGGCAAGCACTTCGTTGATCTTTGCAAGAATTCCGGGGAGATCTTTTTTTAGCTCTTGTGTTTTAAATGGTTTATCAATGCTGATCATGACATCTTTCAATTCATCTATTTTCAGGGTAGCGAGCGAGGATTTCATTTTATGAGCCACAGCAGCAAGATGGTCAAGATCATTGTTTTCAAGTGATTTGTTGAGATCGGCAAGATCAGCAGGGGTGTTTTCAAGAAATATCTGGATCAGTTCCTGAAGAATTTCATCGTTGTCGCCCAGTTGTTCTTTCAGGTAGCTTAAGTTATAAAGTCTTTCGTTAGCTGGTTTCATACTATATTTCTTTATTTTTTATCATTCTGTAAATGGTTGATTTCCCGATATCGAGTTTTTTGGCAACTTCAAGAATATTGTTGTCGTATTTTTCGAGGAAATGTTTGATGATTTTTTTGTTGTATCCCTGAAGAGTATCCTCCTCATCCATCAGGAAATTACCTGAACGTGTTGCTGCACTGAGTGATATATCATTGTCGTCAATCACCTCGCTGTTGGCCATTACTACAGCCAGTTCCATAATTGCTTTGAGTTCCCGCACATTGCCCGGAAAGTCATAGTTCATCAGTTTTTCCTGTGCTTTTTGAGAGAGCGATTTTTTTAGCAAGTCATTTTCTTTACAAAATTCATCTACAAAATATTTTGCAAGCAGCAGAATATCATTTCCGCGATCCCGCAGTGGGGGCAGGTTTATGTTCAGTCCAAGCAGTCTGAAGTAGAGGTCTTGTCTGAAATTACCTTTTTTTACTTCTTCGGCGAGGTTGCGGTTGGTAGCAATGATTATTCTTGCATTTACCTTAATTACTTCGTTTCCGCCAACTCTGTTGAGTTCTTTTTCCTGAAGTACCCTGAGCAGTTTTACCTGCATGTAATGATCCATTTCTCCGATTTCATCCAGAAAGATTGTGCCTTTACCTGCTTCTTCAAACTTTCCTATTTTGCGGGTTACAGCACCGGTAAATGCACCTTTTTCGTGGCCGAACATCTCACTTTCGATAAGTTCTTTTGGTATAGCTGAAACGTTGATTGCGATAAAGGGCAGGCCTGCTTTGGCTGAGTTGTAATGAATAGCTTTGGCAACCAGGTCTTTGCCTGTTCCGGTTTCGCCGGTGATCGAAACAGTAATATTGGTTTGTATGGCTTTTTCGATCAGACTGAAGATTTTTTTTATACCCGGGCTGTTGCCTTTAATGATGTTTCCAAAAATATATTTTCGCCCGATTTCTTCTTTCAAAGAATCAATTTCTTTTTCAAGATCAAGCTTCTCTCTTATCTTTTTAAGTGAGTTCCAGATACGGTCTTTGGTTTCATCATTTTTGACGAAATAATCGTAGGCTCCTTCTTTCAAAAGATTGACAGCTGTGGATACATCTTCCTGACCCGACACAATAATCACCGGAATGTTGGGATTATAGGCCACAATTTTTTTAAGTACTTCCAGTCCTGAGATGTCAGGCAGTGTGTAGTCGAGTGTTACAACTGAAGGGTTGCGATGAAGGTTGTTTAAAAAATCCTTTCCGGTTTGAAATTTTTCTACACTGTAATCAGGATTCAGACTGATGTGATATTTCAGCATCTCACCATAAAAAGGGTCATCTTCAACAATGAATATTTTAAAATTACTCATCTGCTTGGTTTTCTAAGTTTGCCAAAAATAGTTTTTTTTTAAAATCTCAATTTTGGAAATTTTATTTTTATTGTAAAAAGTTTCATTTCTGGAAACGTGGTGCCGGATTTCTTTCAGGTCGAATGTCGTTAATTAATCTTAATTTAGTGGTAATTCTCCTGAACCCTGAGGGTGAATTTCTATTTTTGCACCCTAATACTTAAAATTCAATTCATAACAATTTGCAAATGAAAAAAATCATTGTTGAACATCCTGTGGTTGAGCTCGACGGAGATGAAATGACGCGGGTAATCTGGAAAATTATTCGGGAAAAACTCATTTTACCTTATCTGGATATTGATATTAAATACTATGATCTGTCAATACAACACCGGGATGAAACTGATGATCAGGTTACGGTTGATGCTGCAGAAGCGATTAAAAAGTACAATGTAGGAATTAAATGTGCGACCATAACCCCTGACGAGAAACGTGTTGAGGAATTTGGATTAAAGAGAATGTACCGGTCGCCCAACGGCACAATCCGGAATATTCTGGATGGTACGGTTTTTCGTGAACCAATTCTGATTAGCAATATTCCCCGTCTGGTACCTGGCTGGAAAGCACCAATCTGTATAGGTCGTCATGCTTTTGGAGATCAGTATCGTGCAACTGATTTCGTAGTAAAAGGCAGGGGAAAGCTGACTATTTCCTTTGAACCTGAAGACGGAAGGGAGAAACAGAGTTATACGGTTCATCATTTCACAGGCGATGGTGTAGCACTGGGGATGTTCAATACTGATGCTTCCATTGCCGGGTTTGCACGTTCCTGCTTTAATATGGCTATTCAAAAAAAATGGCCGCTTTACCTTTCGACAAAAAACACTATTTTAAAACAATATGATGGAAGATTTAAAGATATTTTTCAGGAAATTTTTGAAAACGAATTCAAAGATAAGTTCAACGAGTATGGAATCACTTACGAGCACCGGTTGATTGATGACATGGTAGCATCCGCACTGAAATGGGAAGGCAGATTTGTCTGGGCTTGTAAAAACTACGATGGGGATGTGCAGTCAGATACTGTGGCACAGGGTTTTGGCTCGCTTGGATTAATGACCTCAGTTTTGATTACTCCTGATGGCAAAACATTAGAGGCTGAGGCAGCGCACGGAACAGTAACCCGCCATTACCGGCTTTACCAAAAAGGTCAGCCAACTTCAACCAATCCGATTGCTTCAATCTTTGCCTGGACACGCGGGCTTGCTCACAGAGCAAAACTTGACAATAACTCTGATTTGCTCGGCTTTGCTGACCATCTCGAAAAAATCTGTATTCAAACAGTCGAATCAGGAATAATGACCAAAGACCTTGCCTTACAAATTCATGGAAATGAACTAAAAAAAGAGCATTATCTCCATACTGAGAATTTTCTTGAAACACTCGATAACAATTTGAGAAAAATACTCCACCATTAATTCTTTTTTGTCAACAAACCAAACGGAATTCTGTTACTTAATCAGATAAATTCATAAAATCATCAGCAAACTATGTCAGGATTAAAAGATAAACTCAACGAAAAAATACAGGAGCATCGTCCGCGTACACAGCGCTTGCTTAAAGAATTTGGTGATGTGGTGGTTGATCAGATTACAATCGGTCAGGTCATTGGCGGCATGCGGGGAATAAAATCACTGGTCACTGATATTTCTTATCTTGACCCCAACGATGGCATCCGCTATAGGGGATACACGCTGCCGGAAGTGTTTGAGAAGCTGCCCAAACCCAAAAAAGCAGAAATTCCTTATGTTGAGGGATTGTTTTATTTGCTTCTTACCGGAGATATTCCTACCGAAGCCGAGGTGCATGATGTGGTGGACGAGTTTCGAAGACGGCGAATAGTGCCTCGCTATGTGTATGATGTTATTGATGCACTGCCTTGTTGCAGCCATCCTATGGCGATTTTTGCCAATGCCATTCTGGCTATGCACAGGGAATCTTTCTTTGCTAAAAAATATGCTGCAGGAATAGATAAGCTCGATCTTTGGAGCCCAATGTATGAAGATGTGTTGAACCTGTTGGCGAAATTGCCCGAAATAGCTTCTTATATTTATGCCAAGCTTTATCGTGATGGCAAACGAATTCAGTCCAATCCGAACCTTGACATGGGTGCTGACTTTGCTCATCTGATGATGAAACCTTCACCTTATGATGAAGTGGCAAGATTGCATTTTATTATTCATGCCGATCATGAAAGCGGAAATGTGAGTGCACACACCGGGCACCTTGTTGCAAGCACCCTGGCCGACATTTATCAGTCAATCTCGGCAATGCTCAGTGGTCTGGCAGGACCGCTTCACGGACTGGCCAACCAGGAATTTCTGCGATGGTTGCAGGATGTCAGAGATAAAATGGGAGGTGCTTTACCGACAGAAGATGAAATGAAACAGTTTGTATGGGATACCCTCAATTCTGGTCAGGTAATTCCTGGATACGGACACGCAGTTTTGCGAAAAACCGATCCCAGGTACACTATTCAGCGTGAATTTTGCCTGAAACATATGCCCGATGACGAATTGTTCCAGTATGTTGAAATGTTATACAAAGTTGTCCCGCCAATTCTTAAAGAGCAGGGTAAAGCCAAAAACCCCTGGCCTAATCTCGATGCACAGACAGGTATCATTCAATGGCACTATGGTATAACTGAATACGATTTTTATACCGTACTTTTCGGGGTTGGACGGTCTATTGGTATAGCTGCAAACATCATCTGGGACAGGGCTTTGCTGTATCCGCTTGAACGTCCGAAATCCATTACAACCGATATGCTTGAAGAGATTGCCGGGATCAGATCTAAAAGAGAAGAATAGCCGCAGGATGAAAACCTGATTTTATCTTTTTATGCAATCCGGTTATAAAATTTCATCATGGTAAAACAGTCAGAATTACAGTTACCACCTTTCCCGAAGGGTTTTCATCTGATAACCCGTTTTTTGGAAGATTATCTGAAAGACCTTCCCGAAACAGGATTGGTAAATGTATTTATTCAACATACTTCAGCCGGTATAACCATTAATGAAAATGCCGACAGCACAGTTCGTTCGGATATGCACAGATTTTTTGAGAAACTGGTTCCAGACCATCCTGCATGTTTCGATCATTACATTGAAGGTCCTGATGACATGCCCGCGCATGTTAAGGCCACGCTTGTCGGGTCATCGGTAAATATACCCGTAAGTAAAGGCAGATTAAATCTGGGAACATGGCAGGGGATTTATCTTGGTGAATTCAGAAATCATGGCGGAGGACGAAAACTGGTGATTACTGTTTTTGGCTAATCATCAGCCGTTGCAGTTGTTCAACTGAATAGATTATAACTTCCGGAAAAAAATACTCGAAATCACGACGAAAATCTTCGTAATACAATTTTAATTCAAAACCCGCATTTTCGATACCCGATTCGGTGTAATTTATTCTTGATGCCAGTCCTTTCAGTGCCAGTCCGATATTATCAGGATCGATGTAGGAATAAAGCCAGTTTCCGGCAGCCATCCATGGCAGAATCCGTCGAAGTTTTGCAGGGAGAACAAAATAATAGCGAAAAAGAGTTTTGTAAGCATCCCGGGTAAATTGCAACAGTGGTTTGTCATTATAGTTGTTCCATGCAACAGCCAGGTAATGGTCGTAATACATATCCGTCACTATTCCCGAAAATTTATGATATCTTTCTCTGATTCTTGCTTTGCTTGATTTTACCGCAGGATGAGTATCAGTAAAAGAGTCAATTAAACGATGAAGAAGAATACCTGTCCGGATGTCTGGTTCATAGTCAGCCCATTGTTTTCCTTTTACCTTGTCGGCAATAAAATTTCCAACCATAATTTTTTCATGGCCAAAAGAAAGAAACAGATGAGCGAGATAGTTCATCGGTTTGATTTCTTATCTTCAAAATACAGTTGAATTAGCTGTTGAGCAGCTTTGTAAGAGCTTAACCGGTCGTTGAGCATTTCCTGTTCAATTTTTGGCAGGAATTGCTGTATTACAGGAGTGGTATAAAAGTCGTTTTTAAGGTATTCTTTGATGGTTTCCAGCATGATAAGACTTTTTTGTTGCTGACGTTTATGGGTAAAATAGCCATTTTCCTTGCTCAGGGCTTCGTATTGTTTAATGGTTTCCCAAACTTCCGGGATTCCTTCTTTTGACAGTGCAGAGCAGGTTCCAGTTACAGGTGTCCAGCCAGATTCGGGTGGCGGAAACAAATGGAGTGCGTTTTTGTATTCAAGTCTTGCCTGATTGGCTTTTTGACGGTTGTCGCCATCGGCTTTATTGATGAAGATGGCATCTGCCATTTCCATAATTCCTCGTTTGATGCCCTGAAGTTCGTCTCCGGCCCCGGCAAGCATCAGCAGTAAAAAGAAATCTACCATTGCGTTCACGGCAGTTTCTGATTGACCAACTCCGACTGTTTCAACAAAAATGACGTCGAAACCGGCTGCTTCGCAAAGGATAATGGTTTCTTTGGTTTTTTGTGCCACACCTCCTAATGAACCTGCAGAAGGGGAGGGGCGAATGAATGCGTTCGGATGAATGGATAATTCTTCCATGCGGGTTTTGTCTCCGAGAATACTACCTTTGGTTCTGCTGCTGCTCGGATCAATAGCAAGCACTGCCAGCCGGTGACCTAATGAAGTAACATGCACTCCCAGTGCTTCAATAAAAGTACTTTTTCCAACTCCCGGAACACCCGTTATACCTATTCTCATCGAATTTCCTGAGTGAGGAAGGCATTTTTCGATCACTTCCTGCGCAATTGCCTGATGTGAAGGGTTTATGCTTTCCACCAGCGTTATGGCTTTGCTGAGGATTACCCTGTTGCCTGAAAGAATGCCTTTAACATATTCTTCGGTACTTATCGGCGGCTTTCGTTTTATTTTAAATCGCTCGAGTGCCTTTGGATTGACCTGCTCCGGCTGGCTGATTCCTTCATTCACCTTCAGTGCAGATCCTTCCATGGAAGAATTTTCGACAGATTCCATAATATTAAATTTTTACAAAGATAGGTCGAAATTAGGCATGATTATAAAGGTTTTTTTGAGCGATCGTTTACCGGATTGCGAATGTGCTGGGGATAAAAATTGCCAAATCCAGCATTGGTTTGTTAAAAATAAGATGCAGAGGAGTTCCTGATTCATTTTGAAAACAAAATAATTTGAAATGATTATTGATTTTTACCATTGTCCGATTAAAAGTGAGCATGAGATTCCTCGCTTCGCTCGGAATGACAATTCTTTCGAGAGTTTTTAAGAGAGGAGGGGGAGGGCGGCGGCGAAGCCGCCGCCCTCCCCCTCCCAAATTCCGCAACTTATTGTCATTCCGAGCGAAGCGAGGAATCTATATCCACTAAAACGAATTTTTGAATATTATTCGGACACTACTGATTTTAAATGATTTTAAATTTTGATGATTCTGATTAATTTTCAGTAGTTTTGCATTATTCTGGTTTGGGGTGACTCAAGAATAATTTTTACCCTGTTTATATAACTCTTGTCATGAAAACACTCATTTTACTGCAACAACTCCTCCTGTTTGCTTTCCTGAACTCCCTGCCGTGTCTGAGAGCTCAGAACTTTACTGACAGCAATCTTCCGATCGTCATCATTAATACAGACATTGATCCAAACACAGGCCAGCCCGCTGTGATCCCTGATGAGCCAAAAGTGCTGGCCGACATGAAGGTTATTTATCATCCGGACGGATCGCGTAATTATGTCAGCGATCAGAATAATCCTGATTTTTTAAATTACAATGGCAGAATAGGTATTGAACTGCGCGGGACAACCTCTCAGATGTTACCAAAAAAACCTTATGGATTAACGACTCTGATGGATGACAATGTGACCAATAACAATGTTTCCATTTTAGGTATGCCCAGCGAAAATGACTGGATACTCAATTCTTTTGCCTACGATCCTTCACTTTTGCGCGATGCTCTGTCGTATAACCTTTCGCGGAGCATAGGCAATTATTCGACCCGTCTGGTTTATTGCGAAGTATTGATCAACGGGGATTACAAGGGTCTTTATATATTTATGGAAAAAATCAAAATTGACAATGATCGCATCAATCTTGTAAAACTTACCACACAGGACAACTCCCTGCCGGAGGTAACCGGAGGATATATTACCAAAGCAGATAAAAATACCGGTGGCGATCCTGTAGCCTGGACAATGCCTTCGTATTCCGGTCCCTGGGCTTGGGTAGATTATATTCACGATCAGCCCAAACCTGAAGATATTACCCAACAACAGCATAATTATATCTACAACTATTTCAATGCTTTCCAACAATCCATGACAAGCGGCAATAGTTCACTTGTAAATGGCTATCCATCCAGAATTGACATTCCCTCTTTCATTGATTTCATGATTATCAATGAACTTGCTTCCAATGTTGATGCATACCAGTACAGCACATTTTTTCACAAGGATCGTGGCGGGAAATTGCGTGCCGGTCCAGTATGGGATTTAAACCTTACTTATGGAAATGATTTGTTTTTATGGGGAATGGACAGAAGCCGCACGGACGTGTGGCAGTTTAACTATGAGAATCGCGGCTCAAAATTCTGGAAAGATTTATTCGATCACAGCACTTTCAATTGTTATCTGACCAAACGCTGGAATGAGTTGGCTTCTCCTGGTGAGCCCCTGAGTTATGAGGTAATTTGCGGGCAGATTGATGAAATTGTTGACTCTATTTCTGAAGCTGTTGTCAGAGAAAATCAACGTTGGGGAACAATTGGCAATCATCCTGCCCAAATAGCCGAAATGAAAACATGGCTTCAAACCAGAATTAACTGGCTTAACGATCATCTTGTCGATTATCAGAACTGTGCAAATCCGGAGGTTCCTGAACTGGTCATCAATAAAATTCATTACCATCCTCAGGAAGAACCCGGTTTTTCTGATGATGATCTGGAGTTTATAGAGATTCTGAACAATAGTAACGAAACCGTTGATCTTACAGGAATATACCTTCGGGAACCCGGTATCGGATATCAGTTTCCACCAAACTCTATTATTGGTCCTTTCGAATTCATACGATTGGCAGGAAATGCATCTGTTTTCGAACAGTTTTATGGTTTTGAACCTTTCGATGAATACCTGCGGGATTTATCCAACAAGTCTTTCAATTTGCTGCTTTGCGATGCTTTTGGAAATATCATTGACCAGGTGCATTATTTTGATTCGTCACCATGGCCTGAGGAACCGGATGGAGACGGGCCTTACCTCGATCTTATCAGTCCGGAGCTCGACAACAGCCTGCCAGAGAACTGGGTAGCGTCATACGATCCATTACTTTTTTTACCTGACCAGAATTCTTCGGTGAATCTATCATTGTTCCCCAATCCGGCTTCAACTTCCTGTATAATCGAAAGTGAACAAAGAATCGAAAATATCAGTCTTATTGATATTTTTGGAAAGACAGTCATGAATATTCCGCATATTTCTTCTCACACCTGCGTCATCACCACCGAAGCCCTGGAATCTGCTGTTTATTTTGTGCTTGTCAAAATGACAAACGGATCTGTAAGCAGGATTAAACTGGTCGTAATTTGAAAATAGTGAAGATAACCGGAAGAGTGTTTTACTTTAGTTGCCAAGAAGGTTGTTTTTCCAAATGTTCCCATCTGTTTTTGAGATTTCACCCGATTTCAAATTGGATTTGAACCAATCTTAGATTGACTTTCGTAAATTTAGGAGCGGTAGCCGTCAGTATCTGATTATAAAATCCGGGAAAAATCATCAGGAAACTGAGGCCGGGATGATAAAAACGAAAGCGAGCCTTTTATGGCTCGCTTTTCGTGAAGCAAAAAATGAATGAAAACTAAAACTCTCCTCTCCTTTGATCGTTTCAGCCTTGCAGTGCCTGCTTTACAATTTCGGAAATAGCTTTGTTATCAGCTTTTCCCGATAGTTTTTTTGCGGCCAGTCCCATGATTTTGCCCATGTCTTTCATGCTGGTAGCGCCAACTTCGGAAATTATTCCGAGTACAATCTTTTTCATTTCTTCAGCACTGAGTTGTTCGGGCAGATATTTTTGAATGATCTCAGCCTGATATAATTCCTCATCAGCAAGATCAGGCCGGTTTTGTTCCTTATATATCTGTCCGGCTTCAATCCTCTGTTTTACAAGCTTTTGCAGCATTTGCATTTCAATAGTTTCAGGAATTTCATCGGAACTGGTGTCTTTACCTGTTTTAATCAGCAAAAGAGCTGCCTTAATGGCGCGCAGTGCCTCCAGCCTGCGTTTATCCCTGGCAAGCATGGCCTGCTTGATGTCGTTGTTAATTTGTTCTACTAAGTTCATCATGTTGTCTTTTTGAGATTAATCATTTTGTTTTGAATAGATTACTAAGAAAATGCTTCAATGCATGTTTCAATCCGGTTTGTTATGTAAAAACTGGTTTTCATTTGAACGAATCTCGGCATTGTCCTGTTCGTCTTCTCCCAGAGTATAACGGGTTATACTTGTTTCAGAAGACTGAATTACAGGGTTGAGTTGAATATTGCGACGCTGATAGGCCGGGATTTTTTCCATTTCTTCGATTTTTTCAATGGATTTGTTGGAAAGAAAACTCAGACTTTTTAATTTTTCAACCCGATCATCAGCTTTTTTCTCCATCAGGCTTTTTTGAATTTTGCCATCATCAGCTGAGGTGGACTGATGCAATGGCAGGGGATCGCCTACCGTGTACTTGATGCGGAGTGAAGAATTTTTCAACGGGCCCTCTGAGAATGTTCTTACAGGAACAGACTGGATGGGTTTCTCAGTTGCTTTTTCCTGTGGTTGCTGGTTTTTTTCAATTTTTTCGAAGAGGCCGAGATCGAAATGCTGAGCTACTTCGGGGGATTTTGTATCAGCTTTGTCTTCTTCTTTAACTGACGATTTTATCAGTGTAATTTCAGTTATTTCAGGTACTTCTGTACTTTTATTACCAGTATTAATTTCCAGGGTTTCCTTTACAGGCTTTTGGTTGACAGGTTGATTATTGGTTTCGACTGGTTTTGGATCAGGATCACCGAGCGTGTAAATGGTTTTTTTCTTGCGGCGATTCAGGGTGATTTCGTCAATTTCTTCAGGTGATTTAAAACCTGTAGCTATGAGGGTAATACTAATTTTATCCCCAAGCGATTCATCATAACCATTTCCCCATATTACCTCAGCACTCTGGCCTGCTTCTTCCTGAATGTAATCGGTTATTTCGGTTACTTCGTCAAAGGTAATTTCCTCTTTTCCGGAAGCGATATAGAGCAGAATATTTGCTGCACCAATTATCTTGTTATCGTTGAGCAATGGTGAAGAGAGAGCTTCGCGGACAGCAGTCTGTGCACGGTCGGGGCCTTCGGCCATAGCTGATCCCATGATGGCTGTTCCGCTGTTTTGCATGACAGTTTTGACATCTTCAAAATCAACATTGATATAACCTGTAACAGTGATGAGCTCAGCGATACCTTTTGCAGCAATGGTGAGAATATCGTCAGCTCGTCCAAAAGCTTCCGACAATTTGAGATTACCGTGAATCTCGCGTAGCTTTTCATTGCTTATCAGCAGCAGGGTATCCACATGCTGTTTGAGGTCTTCTATTCCTTTTTCTGCCTGAAGTCTTCTTTTGCGGCCTTCGAAGTTAAATGGCAGCGTAACAATAGCTACTGTCAGAACACCCATTTCTTTGGCAAGTCTGGCAATGACAGGTGCTGCACCGGTGCCGGTACCACCGCCCATTCCGGCAGTGATAAACAACATTTTGGTGTTCGATTCAAGGACTTTTTTAATATCTTCAATGTTTTCCTCGGCCGAAAGACGCCCAACGTCAGGAATGGCGCCGGCACCAAGCCCTTTACTTCCCAACTGGATTTTATTGGGTACAGGACTGATGTCCATGGCCTGTGCATCGGTGTTGCAAATAATAAAATCCACTCCTTTAATTCCCTGTTTAAACATGTGGGTGACAGCATTGCTTCCGCCTCCGCCAACTCCCAGAACTTTGATAATGGATGCCCTTTGCTTTGGGGCGTCGAATTCTAACATGTCATTCATAGTTTTGCTCCTTATTTTTTGTTATTGCTTGTTATTTCTATTCCTGATCGTTTTCAAAAAAATCCTGAATCTTTTTTAGAAAGCTCATTGGTTTTTTACCTTTTTTCTCTGATTTCTTTTGTTTCATATTTACTTCACCTGGTTCTTTTTCCTCGCGTTCGAGTTGTTTTTCGATGCGATTGACGCCTTCGAGAACAAGGCCGATGCCGGTAGCATGCATGGGACTGGCCATTTCTTCGGGCACATCGCCTGCCAGGTATTCGTTCGGATAGCCAATACGTGTGTCCATTCCGGTCATGAACTCGGTGAGCTGTGCAATGTGCCTGAGCAGGGCGCCACCACCGGTAAGAACAATACCACCAATAAGTTTTTTTTCGTAACCTGAATTTTTTATTTCATAATAAATATGCTCAATGATTTCCTCCATGCGTGCCTGAATGATACTGGCGAGGTTTTTCAGGCTGATTTCTTTTGGTGGGCGACCACGGAGACCCGGTATCGCAACGATCTCTTCGTCCTTGTTTTCGTTGGCAAGTGCCGAACCGAATTTTACTTTCAGCTCTTCGGCATGTTTTCGGATAATTGAACAACCTTCTTTTACATCTTCGGTAAGCACATCACCGCCAAAAGGGATAACAGCAGTGTGCCTGATAATTCCGTCCTGAAAAATAGCTAAATCAGTGGTTCCGCCACCAATGTCCACAAGCACTACCCCAGCTTCTTTTTCTTCATCACTCAAAACAGCATGTGACGAAGCTATGGGCTCAAGGATCAGATCTACTACCTCAAGTCCGGCCTTGGTGACGCATTTGTAAATATTTTTTGCTGCAGTTGTTTGTCCGACAATAATATGAAAATTGGCTTCGAGCGAATTACCCAGCATTCCTATTGGTTCACGGATACCTTGTTCATTATCAATAATATAATCCTGCGGAATCACATCAATAATTTCTTCACCGGGATTCATATTGAGATTAAACATGCTTTGCCAGAGGGTATCAATATCCTGCTGGCTGATCTCCACGTCAGCATTCTGACGGATCAGGCTCCCCCTGTGCTGCAGGCTCTTAATGTGCTGGCCGGCAATGCCCACATTTACATATTTGATTTCAACCTCCGATTTGGTTTCGGCTTCCTGTACAGCACGACGAATAGATTCTACCGTGAGCTCAATGTTGGAAACCATCCCGCGTTTCACCCCGATTGATTCAGTCCGGCCATAGCCTAAGATTTCAATTTTGCCGTGTTCTGATCGCCTGCCAACTATGGCTGCAATTTTTGTGGTTCCTATGTCAAGTCCGACTACGATGTTTGATGTGTTCATTGGTTGGATTTTTTACAGTACACCAGATCTTTATACCTTAAGTCAATAATATTGTAATCTTCGGGCTTAATTTTGTTCATCCCGGCCTGATAAAAAGCCAGGAGGTTTTCAAATTTGTGTTCCAGATTTTCTCCACTGCCTACAAGGATGACATGATTTCCCGAAGACGGCACCAGTTCAAACTCTTTTTGCCCGTTGACATATATTTGCCCGATGCTTTCCTTAAATAGGTTGTGTTGATTTATTTTAGAAGCGAGCAGATAAATTTTTGACAATAATGAGTTGGCTTGCAGCGGATTGCTCATTGGGTCATAAATGAATTTGGCGGATAAATCCGGTGCATCCGTTATATGTCCTGTAGCTACAAGCGTTTTGGGAATAAATTGCTGACTTGTCGGGAAAGCTTCTCCCTGATGACCCAGATAAAAACTGGTTCCCTGCTGGTTTATCACCCTGACCAGTGCTTTGCTGCGCTTTAGTTCGACTTTAATCTGGCCGGAAAGTGCTTTGATGACTCTTGCGTAATTGATATAAGGATTTTTAATGAGTTTTTCTGCAATTTTTTGTGTATTGATGCTGTCGAGGCAACGGCCTTCAAGAGGATTGTAAAGGGTGCTGATTATTTTCCGGATGTCCGTTTCGTTTATAAAGCCAGGTTTCCCGTCATCCTGAAGGATAATGGTTGCACCGGTACAGGTTACTTTTTTCTGTTCGGCTACGGCGAAGCCGAAAATTACCATTGTGCCGGCAAACAAGACTATCCAGAGTGTTATGACAATAATTTTCTTCATGGTATTTCTTGTTGTGAGGTTTTATGATAAAGCATCTGCAATAAGGGGTCGGCCAATGCATCAATATTTCCGGCACCAATGGTAAGCAACACCTCAAAATCATGATCAAGAAGATGGTTAGGAATCTGCTCCCTGGTCATGAGACATTTATGGTCATGTCTGATTTTGCTTAAAATCAGTTCTGAGCTGACTCCTTCGATTGGTTTTTCACGGGCAGGATAAATCCCGGTAAGGATTACTTCGTCAAGTTGTTCGAGGCTTTGAGCAAATTCATCGGCAAAATCACGTGTACGACTATACAAATGTGGTTGAAAAATGCCTGTGATTTTTTTAGAAGGAAACATTGTTTTTACTGCCTTTATGAGGGCATTGATCTCTTCCGGATGATGTGCATAATCGTCGATGTAAATGAGTTTTCCGTTATTGAAACGGACATCGAAACGCCTCCTGACACCATTAAATCCGGCAAGTGATGTTCTGATAACGGTTTCATCGACACCTGCCTGCAAAGCCAAAAATGTTGCTGCCACCGCATTTTCGATATTCATTAATCCGATGGGAAGCATGGTCAGACCGTGCAGAACTGTTTGCGGGGTATTCAGATCAAAGCGCATCTTGTGTTCATCCGTGTCAATGTGGCTGGCATATATGTCTGCTGACGGATCGTTGAAGGCATAGCTGTAAAGATTTTTTATTTCCAGTTCAGGTAAAATCATTTCTATTCCTTTCTTTACCAAAAGCAATCCTCCCGGCTCAACCTGCTTTGCAAAGGCAGCATAAGTTTTCAGCAATTCTTCGTGTGAACCATAAATATCCAGATGGTCGGCATCTACAGCAGTGATAACGGCCATAAAAGGATTAAGCTGCAGGAAAGAACGGTCAAATTCATCGGCTTCTGTTACCAAAAATGGGGAATCTTCTGAAAACAGGAAATTGGTTTGATGATTTTTTGAGATTCCACCCAGCAATGCCGTACAACCTGATTTCGATTCATTCAGTATATGGGCAATCAGCGTCGAGGTTGATGTTTTACCGTGTGTGCCGGCAACTGCAATCGTCCTGTATTGGCTGGATATAGCACCAAGCACTTGAGCCCGTTTGACCATTGTATAATTGTTTTCGGCAAAAAAGAGGAATAAACGATTATCGCGCTGAATAGCCGGGGTATAAATCACCAGTACTTTTTCCGGAGAGATTTCATCAGGTACAAAAGCAGAAGGATCATCAGTAAAAATCACGGCGATGCCTTCATTTTCGAGATCATCGGTAAGGCGGGTACGGGTTTGGTCATATCCGGCAACAGGTTTGCCTGTATGGCGGAAATACCTTGCCAGGCCGCTCATCCCGATGCCGCCGATACCAAGCATAAAAATATGTGAATATTTACTAAAATCCATTTTTTTGCTGAATCAGTTTGATAATCTCACCGGCAATCCTTTCGGCCGAACCGGTGATTGCAAATTGTACAATATTTTGAGACAGACGTTGTCTTTTTTCATTATTGTTTGCCAGATCTGCAACAATAGTTCCGAGTTGTTCAGCCGCATCGCTGTCTTTGAGTAAAATCGCTGCCTGCTTGTCGGCGAGGGCCTGTGCGTTTTTGGTCTGGTGATCTTCGGCAGCGCTGGGCAAAGGAATCAAAATGCATGGCTTGCCGACTACACTGAGTTCGGAAATGGCAATGGCTCCTGCGCGGGAAATCACAATATCGGCTGCTGCATAGGCCAAATCCATTCGTGTGATGAATTCGTGAACATGAAAATTTTGCTGATCCATTGAAGGAACGCTGGTTTGTATGGCTGATTTTGCTGTTTCTGCAAACAGTTTTCCGGTTTGCCAGATAAGTTGCAAACCTGTTTCCCCAAAAGCAGCAAGATGATGTACCAGACTTTGGTTGATGGAAAGCGATCCCTGACTTCCTCCGACAATAAGCAACACAGGTTTTCCTTTTTTCAGACTGAAATACGCAAAGGCTTCATCATTCTTTCCCATGATATTTACGACATTTTCTCTGACCGGGTTACCTGTTTTTACTATTTTTTCGGCCGGGAACCAACGCTCCAGTCCGTCATAGGCAACACAAATCCTGTCGGCCTGTCTGGCAATAAGTTTATTCGTTACTCCGGGAAAGGAATTCTGCTCCTGAATAACTATTGGAATGCCTCGACCGGCAGCTACTTTCAACGTCGGGCCACTGGCAAATCCGCCAACTCCGACCACCACATCAGGCCTGAAGTTTCTGATTATACTGTTAGCTTTCAACATACTTGAGATTAACTTGAAAGGAAAGGACAGATTTTTAAGCGAAAAGCTGCGCTGAAAACCACTGATCCACAATGCTTCGATCGGGTAGCCGGCCTGAGGAACTTTTTCCATTTCCATTTTCCCCGATGCACCGACAAATAAAATTTTACACGCGGGAACTGCCTTCCTGAGTGCATCAGCAATGGCGATGGCCGGGAAGATATGGCCACCGGTACCTCCGCCGGAGATCAGTATTTTAATTTCAGGCTGTGACATAGTCGGTTTCATTTATACTATTTTCCTCGTCATTTTCAATCGAATGACTGACACTCAGAATAATTCCGATGCCAAAACAGGAGAACCAGAACGAAGTGCCTCCCATCGACAAAAAGGGAAGCGGCTGCCCGGTAATTGGTACAATATCTACTGCAACGGCCATGTTCATCAGAGCCTGGATGACCAGGAGCAGACTGATCCCTATGACAAGATAGCTTCCGAATGGTATCTTGCATTTTCTGGCTATTTTTATTGACCTGAAAAGCAGGATCATGAAAAGCATGATGATCATAAATCCCCCGATCAGACCGTATTCTTCGACTATAATGGCAAAGACATAGTCGTTGTAAGCAAGAGGTAGAAAATTCCGCTGTGTACTTTTTCCCGGCATTTTGCCCAACAGTCCTCCCTGAGCAATGGCAATTTTTGAACGTAAAATCTGCTCATTGGGTTCACTTTCTTCTGTTTTGTCAAAAAAGCTTTCCATTCGATTGGTCCAGGTTTCAAGCCTGGGAAATACTTCCGGGACAAATTTTCCAACTATCAGCAATGAACTGAAACCAAGTAATGCAATCCCAAATAATTTCAGGATATTTTTCCAATAAGCATTGCCAAGTAAAAGGAATAAAATGCTGACCATAAATAGAATAGCTGCTGTTGAGAGATTGGAGCGGAGAATAAGTAAGGTAACAATGATGAGAAGTAAACCTATTTTCAACATGAACTGTTTGAAAGTGAGCTCCCGCTGGTTGTTTTTTGCAAGAAACCTGGCAATAAACATCATCATGGCAAGTTTGGCGATGTCGGAAGGTTGAAAAGAGAGACTGCCGGTAATGGGCAGATTGACGTAAATGTTTCGTGTGGCATCGTTGATGCTTGGTGCAATGAAGAGTGTGGCAAGCAGCAGAGGGATCGAGAGAATCATCAGTAACTGACCGATACGGGAATAATAAATAAACTGAATGTGATGTGCAATATAAAGTAAACCAAGACCAAAGAGCATAATGATGATCTGCTTGAATAGCAGCATCTCGGAAGAAGTGTCCTTTTGGTACGACAATGAAACGGTGGAGCTGTAGATGATAAGCAGCGAAGCGATCGAAAAAATGATCGTTATCAGCCAGATCACCTTATCTCCTTTGATGGTTAGTTTTTTCATGGTTTTCTGGGGATTTAAAGATTTATAACTGCTTTTTTAAATTGGGTTCCACGATCTTCATAATTTTTAAACCTGTCGAAGCTGGCGCAGGCAGGTGAAAGCAGCACGGTATCGCCTTTCTGTCCGAGTTTATAAGCCGTTTGCACAGCTTCTTCCATAGAGGAAGTTTCGATACAAACGCCAGTGTGTTTTGCCAGCGAACGAATGATTTTTGAATTATCAACACCGATACACACAATTGCTTTGACTTTTTCGGCCACGATAGGCGCAAGTATTGAATAGTCATTTCCTTTATCCTGACCACCGGCGATCCATATCACAGGTTTTTGAGCATTTTCAAGTGCCCACCAGGTGGAGTTGACATTGGTCGCTTTGGAATCGTTGATAAATTCGATTTTGCGAATTGTGGCCACATATTCCAGCCGGTGTTCCACACCCTGAAAGTCTGACAGGCTTTGCCTCAACGATTCTTTGCGAATGTCCAGGACGCGGGCGCTGATGGCTGCTGCCATCGAGTTGTAAACATTGTGACCGCCGCTGAGTGCCAGTTCCTTTAAAGTCATTACCATGGTGTCGTTATTTATGTTGATGTTAATTTTACTGTTCTGATAATTCACTTTGTCAATTTTTAAAAATGCTCCCTGAGCAAGATTTTCACTTTTAATCGAGAATGGAAAGCATCTTGAAACAGGTTTTATCATTTCCAGTCTTGATGTAATTTCCTGATCGTCTGCGCAATAGATGAACACATCATCTGGGGTTTGATTTCTGATAATCCTTAATTTCGATTCTGCATATTTTTCGAAACTGTACCCGTAACGGTTGAGATGATCCGGGGTAATGTTGGTCAACACAGCTACATCTGCCTTAAAATCAAACATGCCGTCGAGTTGAAAACTGCTGATTTCCAGTACCAGATAATCGTAATCCCTTTCAGCAAGCAACATAGCCATACTTTTTCCTATGTTGCCTCCCAATCCTGCATCAAGTCCGGCATTTTTAAGAATGTGCCAGATAAGCATTGTGGTGGTGGTTTTTCCGTTGCTGCCTGTTATGCAAATCTTTCGGGCACGGGTGTAACGGCCCGCAAATTCAATCTCGGAAATAACAGGAATGCCGGCTTCTTTTGCTTTCACAACAAGACTTGCCTGATCGGGAATGCCCGGACTTTTAATGATCTCATCGGCATTGAGAATGCGCTCTTCGCTGTGTTTCCCTTCTTCAAAACTGATAGCATAATGAGAAAGAACATTTTTATATTTATCTTCAATAATTCCTCTATCTGAAACAAAAACTTCAAATCCTTTTTTCGTTGCCAGCACTGCTGCACCAGCACCACTTTCTCCAGCTCCCAATATGACCACCCGTTTTGCCAAACTTTTTTCTCCTATCTGATTTTTAATGTGATTACTGTGAATACTGCAAGCATAATCCCAACGATGAAGAACCTCAGCACTATTTTTGGTTCGGCGTACCCCTCCAACTGATAATGATGATGCAGGGGTGACATTTTGAAAATGCGTCGTCCCGTGCCAAATCTCTTTTTGGAATATTTAAAATAGCTGACCTGCATAACCACCGAAAGGCTTTCAGCCAGAAATATGCCGCACAACAACGGAATTAGCAGTTCTTTGCGCAGCATGATGGCAAACACTGCTATGATTCCTCCAATGGCCAGCGAACCGGTATCACCCATAAAAACCTGGGCCGGATAAGCATTGTACCATAAAAATCCAATACATGCACCAACGAATGCAGCAATATAGATTACCAGCTCACCGGTATTTGGTATGTACATAATATTGAGATAGTTGGCAAAGAAAATATTGCCTGACACATAGGCAAAAATGGCCAACGTGATTCCTACGATTGCCGAGACTCCGGTAGCCAGCCCGTCCATTCCGTCGGTTAAATTGGCACCATTGGACACTGCGGTAATAATTAGAATTACTATGGGAATAAAAAAGAGAAAAGCCCATTTTTCATATCCGTCACCCAGCCAGTTTACGAAGATGGCATAATCAAATTCATTGTTTTTGAAAAACGGAATAGTACTTTTGGTTGATTTCACATTTTTTGGTGAATATAGATTTTGTGGAGATTCACCAATCTCAAGGGTTTCAGTAAGCTCAACCGAGTCGATGAACGAAACATCAGTCGTTTTTTCGCGGATTACAATCTCAGGGCTGAAATACATCATGGCGCCAACAAAGAATCCAAGAATGACCTGACCGACGATTTTAAACCTCCCCGCCAATCCTTTTTTATCTTTTCTGAATACTTTGATATAGTCGTCAATAAAACCGATAATGCCCAGCCAGACTGTGGTTACCAGTATAATGATGATATAGATATTGGTAAGATCAGCAAATAGGAGGGTAGGAACAAGGATTGCACCAAGGATGATCAACCCACCCATAGTTGGTGTTCCTTGTTTTTCCATTTGACCTTCAAGTCCCAGATCACGTATGGTTTCGCCGACCTGCATTTTTTTCAGGAAATTGATTAGTTTTTTACCGAAAAGCAATGAAATGACCAGAGAAGTGATCACTGCTGCACCTGCCCTGAATGAAATATACTGGAACAGGCCTGCACCAGGGAAGTCGTAAAGCTTTTCAAGATATCCGAACAAATGATAAAACATCAGTCAGCGGTTTATTTTTCGTTGTTTAAGTATTCATGTAAAATTTCACGGTCGTCGAAATGAAATTTCACGCCTTTGATTTCCTGGTATGTTTCATGCCCTTTTCCGGCTACCAGGATAATATCCCCTTTCAGAGAAATCATAATTGCTGTTTTGATGGCTTCGCGCCTGTCAGTAATTCTGATGGCTTTTCGTTTGAGAGCGCCGTCAAGTCCGGCCTCCATATCATCAATGATGGTGTCGGGGTTTTCGGAACGCGGGTTATCAGAAGTAAGAAAAACCCGGTCACTCAACTGGCATGCAACCTTTGCAAGAATTGGCCTTTTAAGTTTGTCACGGTCACCACCGGCTCCTATAATGGTTATCAGGTGTTCGTTATGAGGTCGCACCTCGTTGATGGTTTGCAGTACATTTTGAAGTGCATCCGGTGTGTGGGCATAGTCCACAATAGCAGTAATTCCAGCTTTTGACCCGATTACCTGAAAGCGTCCCTCTACGGGGGTCAGCCGGCTTAGTTCGGGCAATACTTCGTCAGGCTGAAATCCCTCTATCCTTGCAACAGCATAAACTGCCATCAGGTTATAAGCATTGAAACCCCCGACAAGCCTGCACCACAATTCCCGGTTATCAATTCTAAGCTGAAGACCTTCAAAGCGGTTTTCAATAATTTTTCCTTTGTAATCAGACGGGCTTTTCAAAGCGTAGGTAAATTTTCTGGCTGACGTATTCTGTAGCATTACCATTCCATTCCGGTCATCCGTATTCACCAGGGCAAAGGATGCGGGAGTCAGCTGGTCAAAGAGTTTCTTTTTGGCTTTGATATAATTTTCGAAAGTCAGATGATAGTCAAGATGATCATGAGTAATATTGGTAAATACAGCTCCATGGATATTCAAACCTGCTATACGATCCTGATCAATGGCATGGGAGCTCATTTCCATAAAACAGTAATCGCATCCCCGGTCAACCATTGCTCTGAGGTTTTGATTAATCTGCAAAGCATCGGCTGTTGTATGAGTTGATGGGATTTCATGACCATCAATCAGGTTTTTAATGGTTGAAAGCAAACCGGTTTTATATCCCAGAGCTCTGAAGAGGTGGTAAAGGAAAAATACTGTGCTGGTCTTACCATTAGTTCCGGTAATTCCAATCACTTTGAGTTTGCCGGAAGGATGGCCGAAATAGGCACATGATGATTTTGCCAACGCTTCAGCACTGTTTTTAACCAGTATGTAGGTTGCATTTTCTGTTCTTTCTTCAGGTAGGTGCTCGCAAATTACCGCTGTTATTCCTCTTGAAATAACATCAGGGATGAAATGATGACCGTCGGTTCGTGTGCCTTTCACTGCTACAAACAAATCACCTGTTTTTGCTGTTCGCGAATCAAATGACACATAATGCACATTTTGGTCAAGCGTCCCGAAAATTTGTTTTATGTCAATACTGGATAATATGTCAGTCAGTTTTTTGATCATTCGGATAACATATTTCAAGCGTTAGATAAATATGATCGCCTGTTCTGAAGGAGATTCCCGGAGCCAGCGATTGTTTTTTTACTACACCTTTGCCATTAATTTTTACAACAAACCCCAGATTTTCGAGCAGATAAACTGCATCACTTGCACAAAGTCCGGTTACGTCAGGAATGCCTTCGGGGCGGGCGTCGATGCTTAGAGGCTGATCGAGCGGTGTGTCAATTAGTTCTGCAAGTTCCGGAGAAAGGTTCTCAGGTATTTGTTTTTCAGGTACCGAAAATTGGGATGTATGAGCAATAAAATCTGCTTTATTCTGTGGGTCAATGCGATATTCAAAAGCATAAACCATATCGGCGATTTCTTTGAATACCGGAGCAGCTACCTGAGATGCATAATAAGCCCCCTGATTGGGTTTATAAATGACTACCATACATGAAAACTGAGGGTTATCAGCAGGGAAATAGCCTATAAAAGATGCGTTGTATTTTGCGATGTAATGTCCGCCTTCGTTGATTTTTGCCGTACCTGTTTTACCTGCAATTTTATATTCGGCATTGCTTACATTTTTTGCCGTACCATTTTCTACCGTTGATTCCAGAAAACGCCGGGACATTTTAATGGTTTTTTCAGAAGCAATATTTTTCCTGATTATTTCTGGTTTGAATTCTTTCACTACACTGTTTCCTTCGCGTATCTCTTTTACAAGCATTGGCTTTACCATTTTGCCATTATTAGCAATGGCATTGTAAAAAGTGAGCATTTGAAGCGGAGTAACTAAAACCTCATATCCGATCGACATCCAGGGGAGTGTAACTGCTGACCAGTAATTTCTCCGGTCTTTAAGAGAAGGATTTTTTATGAATGGTTTTGGTTCGCCGGGTATATCAATTCCGGTTGCATCAGCCGGAAACAAACCGGTGAGCCTTCTGTAGAAAAGATCATTTTTTCCGGTAAAATGATCATAAATGATTTTTGATATTCCGACATTTGATGAATGTGTAAGACATTCTTCAGGTGTAAGCCAGCCATCAGGGTCTATTCTGTGCGAATCTTTCATTTCTCTGTTGTTGTAAGTGGAATATCCCTGGCCAATGAATACCGAGTCCAGTTTGTCAAGTACACCCTCTTCCATGGCTACCATAAGAGATGGCATTTTGAATGTGGACCCGGGCTCAAAAAGTTCTCCAACAGCAATATTGTAAGTTTCTTTGTACTTTCCATCTTTCGGATCACGAATCAGGTTAACCATTGCCCTTACTTCTCCGGTAGCAACTTCCATCAGGATTACCGTGCCCTTTTCTGCTTCGTGCTGTTCAAGATGATGGAGGAGTGAGTTGTGGGCTACATCCTGCAGATAAGTATCGACGGTAGTAAACACATCCTTTCCGTTGACCGGTTCCACGTTGTTGGGATGCGGAACGGGTTTCCAGGCTCCAAAACCTATTCGCTGCATCAACTGGCAGCCTTTAATTCCGTCAAGATATTCGTTGTAACGGCCTTCAATTCCTACTAAAATTTTCAATGAATCCACAGGATTGTCAAGAATATAGCCAATTGTTCGTTTTGCCAGATTCTCAAAAGGATATTCCCGCCGCGTTGACCGGATGGCGATCAGGCCACCTTTATATTTACCGCGGTTTATAATTGGAAATTTCTCAAGTCGGGTCAACTGGTCAAATGTTACATTGTTTTGAATCAATAAAAAACGGTTCCCTGCTTCTCTTGCTTTAATCAGTTTTTGTTTGTATTCCCAGTTAGTTCCGTCGCCGAACAATTTCGACAATCTCAATGCCAGCCAGCTAACACTGTCGTTGAATAATTTATCATCGATCAGCGGCGAGGCAACATCCATTCTGATTTGAAACACAGGTATGGAAGTAGCCATAAGTCGGCCATCGTTTGAATAAATGCTTCCGCGCATGGCTTCAATATTGTTGTCGAAACGGAATTCATGTTTGTCAGCAATGATATTAAGCTCGTGAGCCTTGATAATCTGAAGCTGAATAATTCTTAGGAAAATTACCATTGCAAAAAGCAGCAACAAGGCATAGACAAAGTAGGTACTTACCATGCTTCTCTTGCCCGGCCCGGTGTCCACTTTTTGCGGATTCTCCTGTTGTTTTTTCATGACTAAATGGTTTTAAGGTTCAATAAAAAGTTTAGTGGGTGGTTTTTCAAGTCGTTTTAAGCCAACAGGTTGAAGTTCGTTTTCAAGGACAGAAGGCTGTGTTTTTAGGTTAACACAGGATTTCATGTGAATATAGTCATAGTGCAACTCAATGAGTTCGTTGTTCAGCCTGTTCAGCGCCCTTATGTTACGGTCGGCGGTGTAATTGCTTTTGATGTAGATAAGTCCGAGAATTGCAAGAAAGATGATGAAGGGTATCCAGCTCTTCAGACTTTTTTTAGCCAAAAAAGAACCATCAAGCAAAGCGTGCATATGCCGGGTTGCAGCTCTGCGTTTTTTTATTTCTGCAGGTTGCTTTTGGGATGATTTGTATGTATTGGCTTGCATATTCATCTGAGTGAGAGGGTTAAAGTTTTTCGGCAATTCTTAATTTAGCGCTTCTGGCCCTGTTATTCAACCGGATTTCATCTGTTGAAGGTATCATTGGTTTGGTGTTGATGGCACGGAAAGGCAGGTTTCTGTTGCCAAAGAAATCTGTTTTTACTTCACCTTCGAAATTTCCGGTTTTGATAAAATTTTTAACCAGCCTGTCTTCCAGTGAATGATATGAAAGAACCACCAGGCGCCCTCCCGATTTTAGCACCTCTGAGGCCTGCATAAGCATTTCCTTCAATGCGTCCAGTTCCTTGTTTACTTCGATGCGCAATGCCTGCATTACCTGTGCAAAAAATTTATTTTCCTGATTTTTAGGGGCAAAACGGCCTAAAGCTTCTTTCATATCTTCAAATGTTATGATTTTGCCATAAGCTCTGGATTTCACCAAGGCGTTAGCCAATGCCCGTGAATTGGCAAGTTCTCCGAATTTTTTAAAAAGTCCTGCGAGTTCTTCTTCAGTAAATGTGTTCACGATTGTCCGGGCTGAAACCTTCTGAAGCCGGTTCATTCTGAGGTCAAGTTCGCCACCTGACCGGGTTGAAAAACCTCTTTCAGGGCTGTCAATCTGATGTGAACTGACACCAAGATCAGCCAGAATGCCATCCACCGGTAATGCCTGATAATATTTTAAAAACTGCTTCAAGTATCTGAAGTTATGGTTTATCAGTGTTAGTCTTTTGTCGTCAATTTTGTTGGATGTTGCGTCCTGATCCTGGTCAAAAGCAATCAGCCGGCCATCAGTAAGTTTATTGAGTATCTGAGCTGAATGTCCCCCTCCGCCAAAGGTTACATCCACATAGGTTCCACAGGGTTTTATTTGCAGACCTTCAATACATTCGTTGAGCATTACCGGCTGGTGATACATAACCGTTATTTTTGTTCAGTTTCCAGTCCGCCAAGGACTTGTTCAACCATTTCGGCATATTCTTCGTTGTTTTCTACCTCTACTTCCCGTTCATATTTTTCTTTATCCCAAATTTCGATGATGCTGATTTGCGAAGCAACCACCACATTTTTGTCAATTCCTGCAAATTCGAGCAGGTCATTTGGAATATTCAGCCTTCCGGAAGCATCCAGCTCTATGGTTTTCACCCCGGCAAGGAATGACCTGACTACTTTAGCATTCTTTCTTGTGAAACGGGTCAGCTCGTTGATTTTAGCAAGCTTTTTATCCCACTCCTGCCTTGGCCAGAGTTCAAGGCAGGGACTAAAAACACTCCTTTTCAGAATGAAGCCCTGTGGCAGCACCGGCATAAGCTCGGTTTTGAGCTTGCCCGGAAGTGTGAGCCTTCCTTTGTCGTCAACTTTACATTCGTAAGTGGATGTGAACACTGCTGTGGGTATTTAATTAATCGCCAAATGTAAGACAATTTTTCCCACAAAACTCCACTGTTAATAACTTTTTTCCACAATTTTCCACTTAAGAACGAAAAAAATACTTTGTAAGGCTTGCTGGTATTGATTTATAGGGCAATTGACAAAAACATATTGTGCTCCTTTTTATCGTGTACTAAGTAGTTTTTTTCTAAAAAAAAGTGGATAACGATGTTCATGTTTTACCAACCCGGGCTTCTAATACTTACTGATGATGGAACGAAGAATTTCTCCGGAACTGTTTTAAGAGTTTTGGAGAATGCAAAAATAAGAACAGTTAAATAAAAAATCACTATTGTCTGATAAAAATGAGTATGAGATTCCTCACCGCCAGCCGGCGGTGAGGAATCTCCAATTAGATTTCCGGACAATAGTGATAAAAACTTTAGGGTAACAATTTGAAAAAAACTGTAGGGTTGAAATGAAAAAACGCTGGCAGTCCCCATGCAGACTTTGCCAGCGTTTTAGATTTTAAATCTTCCTGTTTCTATTGAAGGATGAGTTTTTTAACTTCAGTGGCATCATCAGTTTGAATCATCAGAAAATAAATTCCTTTGGGGTGTGCTGATAGATCAAGGTGTGTTTCCAGCCCATTCCAGTTAAAATGATTCAGCACGGTTCCTGTCAGGCTCATCAGTTGAATTGAAGCTTCTCCGGATGTTTTTCCTGAGCCGGTTATGTCAATTCTGCCGTTTGTTGGGTTAGGGCTGATTTTGAATACGGAAGGAACTTCGGGTTCTTTAATTCCGACGAAATAATTGTCGTCGTAAATAACGAGGTTGCAGGCAACTACAAGGTGAGGATTGAATCCGTCGTCACAGTCATCGCAGGTAACACCTGAAACACAGTCGGGGTGGTTGGGATGACACAGGTCAACATATTCTTCATAGAAAATATATTTAAGGGTTACATTTCCTATGGAAATGAAAGGAGTCATATCGAAGTCGAACCATTGGGCAATAGAACCGGGGCACCAGCCGGCGCGGTTGTGATACCACGTTCCGTTTTGCGGTTGACAGCCATCGGGATTGGGGTTGCAAACATTCCAGTTTACCTGTGTGAATGTCTGAGTCCCATTAACCAAGATGTGATGTGTGGCGTTGTAGAATTCGGCAGCGTTGCCGGTGTTCAGATCACCCCATCCGTGTCCGGTTGAGACGAGTTTCAATCTGGCGGTTTCGGCATTATCCGGGAACTCAAAACTCCACTCTTCCACTGGCTGGAGGTTTGCATAATCTCCAAACTGGTAGGTTGCATCCCAGACGTTCACTATTGTGCTGTAAAGGTAATCAGGTGTTCCCTGTCTGTAGTTCAGGGTAAGCTTGTAGAGGTAGCCGTTGTCAAGCGTTTCGCAGTTAAAGCGGAAACTTACTTTACCCTGAAGCAGAGACATATAGTCAGTCAGGTCAATCTGATGAGAGCAGGCTACGCTGTATGGGGTAATGTATCGGATGATTTCGAACCATTCGCCGTCAAGGCTTTTGGCATCAATCCAGGCAAGCCTGTCGTATTCGCCGCAACCTCCCGGAGGGCAGGTTACTTCAAGGGTAGCAATAATCTGGTCGAAAGCACCGAGGAATGACGGAAGCTCAGCATCCACCACCTGTGTAACATTTCCTGGATTAATCCAAATATTTTCGGCAGCTACTACTTCAATATTGGAAACGGGTGACACGATATTGATGTTTATGTTTTGAGTAGCAATGGCTCCGTAGTTATTGGCAGCATGAATGGTGATGGTGTAATTACCATAAGCAGGCGGAGTCCACCAGCCTGTAAAATAGCCCGTGTTAAGAGGGTCATTGGCAGGGATGATTTCACCGTTAACCATAAACTCAACACCCTGAACCCAGAAAAGTTCAGGATAATCTATGGTTGAATAGACAGTAAGCCTTATTGGTGAAAGGGTTGAAACGAAAACATCGCCTTCGAGCGGATGTCTGGCATCAATTTCAGGAACAAACGAGGCCGGATCGAGCACCATGAAATTATTAATTACAGGATCAGCAGGATCATACTGCGAATTGCCCGGCTGGGTAGCTCTGATGATTACCTCACCAGGTTCTCCTGTTAGAGTAACAAGGTTTCCTGCTATGGTTGCAGGGCCTGACAGCACTTCAAAAAGAACTTCAAGTCCGGAAGTGGCAGTTGCTTCAATCTCAAATGGCGGATCGATGGTAAGATGATTGGGAATCTGAGGGAATGAAATAGCCTGATAACCCGGATTCAGTGTTCCGTTGAAATTGGATGTTTCACCTGTAAGTGCAAAATTCATAAGTTCTGCATTTCTTTCTCCGTTTCCGATCTCACATATCAGATGAGTGATGGCTGTATTGTTACCACCCGGCTCTCCCTGGTTAAACTTGTAGTATAATTGCAACCCTTCTTCGGCGCCGGTAAGCTCATTGTCCATGATGTCTTCGATTTCTTCCTGGGTAAGTGCCTTGTTCCATGCCGAAACTTCATCTACCCGTCCTCCGTAAACAAAATTATATCCGCCAAGGGTACTTTTCCCGATAGCGAACGGAGCATTGGTTCCTTCAAATGTTCCGGATGCAGCTGCGCTTCCGACTACAGCTCCATTCACGTACAGAGTAATTGTGCTGACATTATAAACCCAGGCAAAGTGTTGCCATACCTGAGGAATTGCCGTATTCGCCGGAGCTACATATTCGTGCAAACCGGTGGTGGTCACCAGACGGCATTCCATAACCCCGTTATTAAGTTGAATCATATAAAATTCAGCATCACCTGATCCGAGACGGAATCCCATGTATCCCTGTCCGTATGCGAGAGCATCACACCAAAACCAACCGGTTATGGTTAACTGGTCAGTGCCGGAAAAATATTGTGATCCGTTTTCAAGAATCACAAAATCATCTACCTTATCGAAATGAAGGTACTGATTTGATTGTGACTGAACCACTCCTGTATTCATCAGCAGGCCGATGGTCAGCACCATAATGAAATGTAAATAAAACTTTTTCATAGAAATAATTTTTAATGGTTATTGATTACTATTATTGGGTAAATTATTTTTCACTTTAAGGTATCCACCAGATCTTTACATCCGGTGTATCACCTGATTGTGCAGCAACTGCCCTGGCCCAGTTTTCAGCATTGTTTTCCACCTCTGAGGGAGGATAGGGCAAACGGTAGTGTGCTATGGGATTTCCTTCCCTTGGTGTCATCCCTGTTCTGCGGGCCAGCGCATAAACTTCAGCAGGCTGCCTGAAAGCATCCAGACATCTCTGGGCATAAATAAATCTGAGTTTTTCCTCGTCGGTGGTCGCATTCCAGAAACCGTAGGTCATTTGTACTGATGCAGGGCCAAGTGCTGATGGTATGGTTATCATTTCCGGAAAAGTCATTCCCGAAACCGGAAGCGTTGAGCCGGCAGCTATTTCCATCCACCATTCCACAGACGCATTGATGCCGTTCAGGTATTCAATTTCTGCCTGCATTTTGTCTTCAGCTACTCCGATTCCCCTGAATAAAACTTCAGCTTTGATGAAATGAACTTCAGCTCCGGTGATAATCGGGATGGGCATATTGTCAGCATCTCTGATCAGGAAATAGTTAAACGGCGAATAAATGTTTGATTCGCCTTTAATGTTAAAAGCTCCGGCCTGGTCGCGGTGTTCTCCGTAAGGAATACCACCTGACGAAGGAGTGCTGATGTCAGGTAGTTGGGGGTAAGGTCTCCATTCACCTGCATTGTTGGTTTCGAAAAAGATATAGGCTCGTGGATCGAAAATCCCGCTGCCATCAATACTGTCGTGGGCGGAAATTAATCGCCAGATGTTGGTTCCAAGCCTCAGGTTATTGTGTTCGCGAAAAGACCAGTTGAGGCTTTCATTTTTGAATCCCATTGCCGAAGGCATCATAACTGCACTTTCGAGCATCGGGGTAATAAAATCGTAGCCGTAGAACACCGGCCGGTTGTTTTCGATCACGTCTTTTATAATTTCTCCCGCAATGTCTGGTTCTTTTTCTGACATTCGCAGAGCATAGCGCAGGCGAAGAGAGTTAGCCATTTTTTGCCATTTTATCAGATCACCGCTAAACAACCGGTCGAATGCTTTGAAAGAAGTAAATGGCTCTTCATCAGGTGCTGTAAGGTCTATGATACTATCGGCTATTTCCAGTTCTTCCAGCAGGTGCAGATAGATGTCCCTCTGATTGTCGTATTTTGGGTGAAGCAGTTCAAGATTCTGAAAACCATAGCCCGCTTCAGTAAAGGGCATGTCACCGAACAAATCAGTAACTTTGAAGGTCTTCAAAGCCAGCACAATTTTCAGCATGGCTTTCATGTTCACAACCGCTGGTGTTTCTTCGTAAGTAGCATATCGTCTTTCCAGCTCTCTTATTTCGGGAAGTGTGCCGTAATAATTTTTCCAGATGTCTTCGGTACCGATGGTAAAATTTCCCCAGGCTTCTTTGGTCAGAGCAGCCATCTCAGTTTGCTTGTAGAGAATCTCGTTGTTGATGTAAAACTGCTCATCCCACCCTGGCTGCAGCGATTCGATGATATTGTTGAATAACGAACCGTCGCTGGCAGTAGTGAACCCATGTGGGTTGGTGTTGATTTCATCAAAATCTTTGGTACAACCGGAAAACATCATCAATCCGGTTACCAGAAATGTTATTGTGATTGTATGAATGCTGTTCATGATTTTTATCTTTTCATGGTTAAAATGATGCACTGACTCCAAAAATAAATGATCTTGTACCTGGGAATGATGCCCATTCAAATCCCTGTGCATTGCCCGATCCCATTATTCCCTCGGGATTGATTTTGTCCGGCAGGGTGGTGTAGATGTAGAACAAATCCCTTCCGGTGATTGAGAGGGTTAAGTTTTGGAATATTTTTCCTTTTCCGAGAACATGAGAAGGCAAGGTGTACGACAGAGATAATTCGCGCATCTTTACCCATGTGTTTTCAATGATTCCGGGTGTTGAAAGGAATTTCCCCCAGCCACCTGCATTCGGAAGGTATTTGTAATAATAATGAACCACTGTTGTATTGGGTGTTCCGTCTTCATGAACACCTTCGAGGATAATGCCTGTGTTGCTTGTATTTCCGTCAGGATCGGTATATGGCAGACCTCCGCCTTCCCTTTCTATAAGTGTTTCAGGGCTTTGACCGGTTTGAAGACCAATCACCCGTGAACCCGAGTAAATATCACCTCCCCATTTCGTGTCAATGAGCATTGCGAATCTGAGGCCTTTGAAGCTCACTGAGGTGTTCCATCCGGCAATGAAGTCCGGTGAAGCATTTCCAATGGGAACACGGGTGTCAGTAATGAGGTATTTTGTGCCGGCATCATTCACTACAGGATTACCGTTTTCGTCGTAAATATGATCGTAGCCGCTGATGGTGCCGTACTCATCCCCTTCCCGAAGGATCATTGCTGGGCCGTTTAATCCCCAGATGTCAGCCAGTTGATAGGTGTCGGCATCTCCTCCCAGGCTTACCACCTTGTTGCGGTTACGTGCAAGATTGAATCCTGACCGGATGATCACATTTTTTGTTTGGACCGGAACAGTATTCAGAATAAACTCAATTCCGCGGTTCGAAAGAATTCCTTCATTGGTCATGATAGTTGAGGCTCCTGAGGATATGGGCAATGGCAGGTTGGGAATGATCTGATCGAAAGAGTACAGATAATAATAAGTAAAATCAAGATCTATACGGTTATCGAAAAAGCCGAGGTTAAAGCCTGCTTCGTACGCATTTACCCGTTGGGGTTTTAGGTTGAGAGGCGGGATAGTCTGCGGAAAGCCCGAAGATTGCTGACCGCCAAAAAGACCGGTCGTATAATAAAACGTACGAAGATAAGGTTCGGCGTCGGTTGCTGTTTGTGCTATTCCTCCTCTGATTTTTATGAAGTTGAACCAGGGCATTGTTTTTTGAAGATCAATGATTTCTGAAGGAATAAAACTCAATGATAATGAAGGATAGAAATAAGAATTGTTTTCGGGCGGCAGTGTGGATGACCAGACGGTCTTCAGTCGCGATG
>RZYY01000233.1 GCA_009930115.1 Sphingobacteriia bacterium
GCAAAGGATAATTAAATTTTAATAACACAATAACAGATTTGTGCCCATTTTTTATTTAATTTAAATTAAGGTTTGTTCAGCAAAGATAAATTGATTGGGATGAATCACCAAACAAATTAACCGTTTTTTCTACACATATAAATAAAAAAAGGCAATCATTCAAATTGTTCAAGAATGACGGGATAATTGTAGCGGCGAAAACAAATGGCTATCTCCCTAATAGTAGAATATTAATCCTCCCGGATATGACCGGGTAAAATTAAACGTCTTGATTACATGTTGCCTATCCCATGTCTGCCATATACCCTGTGAAAAGAGTGAAGGCCCCTGATTCATATCAATATAGCTGAGACGACCACATTTTAATAACGCTGGGGATAACTTTTTTACTTAACCAGTTACAACGTGAGATCAATAGTATATCTTTGTTCTTGTATTGGATAGCTCATAAACAGGATAATTAATGAAAAATAACCTGAAGCACTTTTATAGAATTGCATTTTGGGTTAGTCTTGTTGGACTGATAGCAATCATCTCTGATTTTGGTTATACACAGACCGTTATTTACCAAAAGTTCATTGATGGGTTTTACTTTTTTGTGCTTGGCGTTGGTTTGATTTCAACCTTCACCCGATCTATTCAGAAATTCAACTTATCAAGAAGAAGGGTATTCATTTTTGACCTGTTTTCAGTAATCTTTACACTATGGATTTTTCACATGTATCTGTTTGTTGGGACTCCTTTCGATACCGACCTGTTGCTGGAAAATCCTATTTGGGTCAAGATCGCCGTGTTGCTTACTTTTGTCAGAGAGTTTTCTGAATTGAGAATAAACCTCAACAGAACACGGCTCAATCCTGCCCAGATATTTATTCTCAGTTTTCTGGTGATCATTTTTATCGGCTCCATCCTGCTGGTATTACCCAATGCAACACATGTGGGTATCTCCTATCTGGATGCTCTTTTTACCGCTACAAGTGCCGTATGTGTAACAGGACTAACGGTGGTCGAGACCGGTGCCCACTTCACGCTGTTTGGACAGACGATCATCATGATTTTGATTCAGCTGGGCGGTTTGGGTATTCTCACATTTGCCAGTTATTTCGGTTATTTCTTCAAGGGGGGTACCACCTATGAAAATCAATTGACCCTGAGCGATATTACAAACTCAAAAAAACTTGGTGAGGTGTTTTCAACACTGAAATACATTATTCTCATTACTTTTGGCATAGAACTCTTTTCGGCTCTATTGATCTATTCCGGTACAGACCCGGCTGCATTCCACTCCCCATCCGAACGGCTTTTCTTTTCTGCGTTTCATTCCATTTCGGCCTTCTGTAACGCTGGTTTTTCAACGCTTAGCAACAGCCTGTATGAAACAGGATTCCGTCACAGCTACTATCTGCAACTGATCGTTATTCTCACATTCGTAATCGGAGGATTGGGCTTTCCAATTGTGGTGAACAGTTTAAACTATTTGAAATATCTGGGTTCCACCTTTCGGCCATTCTCTTCAAGAAAAAATAAGCATCGTCCCTGGGTGCTGAGCTTAAACAGTAGAATCAACTTAATCACAACACTCTTCATTTCAATGGTTGCGTTCTTTGTTTTTTATATCCTTGAATACAACAACACACTGGCAGAACACAATGGTTTTGGTAAAATTGTCACCGCTCTTTTTGGAGCCACGACACCCAGAACAGCAGGATTTAACACCATTGACACTGCAGCATTGTATCTGCCGACACTGTTGTTGGTTATGATATTGATGTGGATCGGTGCCTCGCCCCAGTCAACAGGTGGTGGTATCAAAACAAGTACTTTTGCCATTGCACTACTCAATATTATGAGTCTGGCAAGAGGCAGATCACGAGTAGAAGTTTTCAGAAGAGAAATAGCAGAGGTATCGATGAGAAGAGCATTTGCTATTATAACCCTGTCTTTTATAGTGATCGGCACGGCAATCATCCTCATTTCCATTTTCGACCCGGGAATAAAGCTGACTGACATAGCCTTTGAATGTTTCTCAGCATATGGTACAGTGGGTTTGAGCTTGGGCATCACAAGCGATCTTAGCAGTGCCAGTAAATTTATCATTATTGTTGTAATGTTTGTGGGACGTGTCAGTATGCTGTCAATCGCAATCGCCGCATTCCGGAAAATAAAGCATGAAAACTACACCTACCCAAAAGAAGAAATCACCATAAACTAAATTAGATTGAGATGAAATTCATCATTATCGGACTTGGAAGTTTTGGGGCATCACTTGCACAAAAACTCACTGCACTTGGGAATGAAGTGATTGGCATTGATATCAACATGTCAAAAGTAGATGCCTATAAAGAAAAAATCACCTATACCATTTGCATGGATGCCACAGATGAGTTCACTGTTTCAGGGCTCCCGCTAAAAGAAACGGATGTGGTGCTGGTGGCCATTGGTGAAAACCAGGGGGCAAATATCATGGCAACGGCACTTTTAAAGAATTTCAAAGTCAAAAGATTGATAAGCAGATCGATAAATCCCCTTCATGAGAAAGTCTTACAGGCCATAGGTGTCAATGAGATTGTACATCCGGAAGAGGAGACAGCTGAACGCTGGACAAAAAAACTGTCGTTAAGTAATGTGGTTGACTCATTCGAGCTAAGTGATGATTACAGCATCATTGAAGCAAAGGTTCCTGTTGATTTTATTGGGAAAACGATCATGGAGGTTGGTTTTCGTAAAGATTTCAATATTTTGGTCCTGACCATCATCAGAGAGGTAGAAGTAAAAAGTATTTTGGGTAAAACAAGAACCGAGACCAAGGTCCTGGGTGTTGCTGCTGCCAATGACATCCTTGAAAGAGATGATGTATTGGTTCTATACGGCTCAAAGAATGATCTGCAAATGTTTCTGAAACAAAAATTGGAATGAAATCTGATGTGAAGTTACAAGAACATATCATGGATAAACAATTTGTGGGCTAATGTATTCAAAATCAATGAACCATATTTAATTCAATATTTAGCTTTGTTTATCTATTAAATTGCTATTTCTCTATTTGTTGTAAACCGGGTACTGATGAGAAACGAACGTTGTACAAAAACTTATCACATGTTACAGTCACATACAAACTGATGTTCTAATCCATTAATGATAAAATTAAAAACACTCACCGGATATTCCGATAAGTGTTTTGATTTTCAAGTGATCCGGAAGAGATTCGAACTCTTGACCCACAGCTTAGAAGGCTGTTGCTCTATCCAGCTGAGCTACCGGACCATCCTTGTGCAAATTT
>RZYY01000234.1 GCA_009930115.1 Sphingobacteriia bacterium
GTTCATGGGCATCACACCTCCATTTGTCGGGCCAGTGTACATGTTTTCATATCCTGTGCGGTCGTAATAAGCAGCAATCATTGACGCTGAGGTAGCTGAACACCCAAATGACCAGTCGTAAGCTGGAACCTCTGCAATGACATTGGCACTTTTGCTGTCAGGGTCAGGAAGTAGAGCAACCGGAGCGCGAAAGTCTTCCGGAGGCTTACCAGGAACGATTATTTCCACAATCTCATTGCCGTTTTCATCTGTAAATACCCTGGTTATGTAAGGATTTTTTTGTGATTCTTCTTCCTGTTTTCTTAAGTCCGTAATGTCCTGAGCCATTGTTAATGCTGCAAAACAGGAAAAGCACCATGCAATTAATATAAGTTTTTTCATTTCAAGTGAATTTTATGTTATTGTCGAATTATTAGTTTACCATTCTTTTGTAAAGTACCGTGATCATTAAAGATTTCAATGTGATAGAAATAAACCCCAGCAGGCAAATCGTTTTTATGGATGGTCAGTTTGTGTTTTCCGGCTTCAAAGCGTCGATTTGCAATCTCAGCCATGACCTGTCCATTGACATTTATCAGCCTCAATTTAAGGATTGCAGGAACTTCCAGGTAGTAAGCAATTTCAGTAAAATCATGAAAAGGATTCGGCTGAGGGTTTCCGATATAAAAACCCTGATTTGGAAACGTTGAAGAACCTGTAAATCCATTTAGTGTCAAATGCACCGGATGATCCATGGTTCCTTCTTTTTTCAGCGATTCAAAAGCGACCACTTCGCTGATTTCGATCAGTTCGCCATACTCCGGCAGCCATGCTGCAAAAGTGATCAGTTCACCTTCCTTCACATCGGCGCCGATGGACATAAATATTTTCCCTTCAACGTTTTCATTTGGAATCGCCATTCCCCGGCATTGATTACCGCTAAAAGCATAAACCACATTTTCGGGGCTCGTTGAGATGGAGCCGTCGGGCAGTTCCAGCTGGGCAATCAGCATCATGCTGTATTGCTGATAGGCAAGTGGGGTTTCTCCCGTTGGCGACAAAATCTCCTTTTCAGGCACAGGTCCATCTTTTCCGGCTGCATTGGGATAGGTTAGCGTGCTTTGCTCATCAAGCTGGATGATGTACCCATTGCCTGGATAAAGTTGTGTGAGGCTGCCAATCCATTGCCCCTGGTAATAGACCGCAAACGCATTTTGCCCAATCAGCCGGTTGTCTTCGGCAGCAGCCGGTTGCAGTCCTGCCAGCGCATTGTTAATATTTAGTCCGCCCTGAGGCAGATAACTCAGCCAGGTGTAGCCCGAACCCAACAAAATCGGGTCGTTGGCCACAGGCTGCCCTTCGATGGTGAAATTTTGTTGGCTGCACAATTGCATTTTGTACATCTGCGAAGGTGCTATGGCTGTGAGGCTTCCTACCCATGCGCCGTTGTAAACCACGGCAAACGTGTTTTGACCCAAAATACGGTCTTCTTCGCAGGGCGAAAGGCTTGCAAAAAGGTCGTTCAGCGCCATGCTTCCCGGATTAAGATTGACCGAAAACCAGGTGTAGCCTTCACCAAAAGTAAAGGGCAGTTCGTGCTGTCCACACTCGAAAGGATACGGATTTCCGGGTGTACCCACCTGCAACTGGTTTTCGAAGATCAGGCTTTCGCCGGTAGGACATTCGGCACATTCGGCCACGTCCCAGATCACAAACTCCACCATTTCTCCGGAAGCTACGTCAGAGCCAACGGTAAGAAACACCAATCCGAACAAATCGGGATTGGGCGCTGCCATGCCGCGACATTCGCCATCAACAAAAGCGCCCACAAAATCATGCGGGTTGAAGGATTGCACCCCTTCGATAAAAAGTTTCCCGATAATCTGCATGTTGTACTGAAAATAAGCGCCAGGCTGCCAATCGGGCGGGCAGAAATATTCGAGCGTGGTAAAAGTTTGCGGCCCCGACCATTCGCTTACTTCGTCATCGCAAACTGTCCTGACATAAAAATCATAAGCTGTTTGATCTTCCAATCCCGAAAGGAAATAGGGCTGTTCAGCAACTCCTTCAATCAGCGTACCTTCGGTTTCGGGGTCAAAACCCTGCAATCCCCACAAAATATCCCACTGGCTGCCAAAATTTCCCGGCGTCCAGATCAAGTCGGCGGATTCGTAGGTAATATTTGCAACTGCCAACTGGGTGGGAACCATGCAGGCGTAAACCAACACCTCCTTAATGATTGACTCGCTGCAACCATCAGGTGTGGTCACCATAAGTCTGGCCTGGTAACTCCCGGGTGCAGGGTAGAGGTGCAAAAAATTGTCTCCACCCGTGTAATCAAATTCGCCATCGTTATCCACATCCCAGAAATAACCGGTATTTTCATCGGCAAACTGCGTCAGGTTTGTGAAAGTTGTAGGATTGCCAAATTCAGCCAGATCGCTGGTAAAATTGGCAAAGGGTGTTTTGCAGATTTCGTCCATAAACGTAATACTCCATTTTCCTGTACCATCTTTGCTGCGAATAAACAATAGGTGCTTTCCAAGTGATAGTCCGCTCAGGTCGACCATAAATTCAAGATTCTCCAGCTTAGTTGCAGGATTCAAAACCGGGATATTTATCCCCGATCCAATTCCGGGATCAGTATTGATAAAATACTCAGCCTGAACTATATTTGCTAAATCTGCAGGAATGGATGATTTGTAAAAAGTACGGATGTGTGTTTGTGTCCATTTTCCGGTGATATCTTTTGCTCTTAGCATCAGGCGGTTAAAACCGGGACTCAGGTTGCTTACATCTGCGATAAAGTCAATATTTTCAAGGCCTGATGAAGGATTGATCACTGGTATATTGATCCCCAATCCAAATCCGGGGTCAGCATTAAAGAAATACTCAACCTCGACGATGTCAGGCAATCCAAGGGCAATAGCGGATTTATAAAAAGTGCGCATTTGGGTTTGTGTCCAATGGCCGGATTCATCTTTCGCTCTCACCATCAGGCGGTTAAAACCAGGGCTCAAACCACTTACATCAGCCACAAATTCGATGTTTTTCAGATCGGTCGAAGGAGTGGTAACAGGAATATCTACACCTTCACCAAATCCGGGATCGATGTTGAAAAAATACTCAGCCTCGACGATGTCAGGCAAATCAAGGGCAGCAGCAGATTTGTAAAAAGTACGGGAGTGGGTCAATGTCCATTTACCGGTGGCATCTTTGGCTCTGACAAACAACCGGTTAAAACCGGGTTCCAGTATATCAACCGGGGCAGTGAAACTGACATTCTCCACCTGATTGGA
>RZYY01000076.1 GCA_009930115.1 Sphingobacteriia bacterium
ACACTTTTTGCAAACAAATCCCTTTGTCCACTTAATATCTGAAAGATAGGCCAGACATGATCTGTCATCAGGAAATCGCTTTTCAAATTCTAAAATATTTTCTCCTGTAAATTCCATTTTGATTAGATTTTAGTCAATTTTCTGCCGACAAGATAAGTATTTAATTGATCACCTCAAAATAAAAATTTACTTCCGGTGATTTCGCAGAAAAGATACTGAACATTTCACAAAAACATACGGATGATTTTTGATTTTAATATATATTAAAATCAAAAATGATATATATCATTTTTCAATGGAAAAGCACATGCAGCCAGATTATTGCGGAACATCAACGGAATAATGTGTGATTTACCATCACTCTTACCGACTTCGTTCTTTAAAATGGTATTAAAATGAATAAATCTTTACCTTTGCCTGGTAATTCAATTGAAAACATTAATACCATACAATCCATGAAAGAATTCAGTTCTGTTGATGATATCCTCGATTTTGCCATTGAAAACGAACAGGCTGCAGTAGATTTTTATACCCGTCTGGCTGGCAATTCACGCAACGAGGAAATGAAAAAAGTATTTACCCAGTTTGCAGGCGAGGAAATGGGACATAAAGCCAGATTGCTGAAAGTGAAAGAAGAGGGAGCTTTTGCTTTCCAAAAAAATGAGATTCTCGACCTAAGGCTCAGCGACTATCTGGTCAGTGTTACTCCCAGGCCCGATATGTCGTACGAAGAAGCGTTGGTGCTAGCCATGAAACGCGAAAAAGCTGCTTTTAAACTTTACACGCGGTTGAGCGAAAAAACAAGCGACAAGAAGCTACAGCAGCTCTTTCAGGCACTGGCCATCGAAGAATCCAAACACAAACTGCGCTTCGAAGTGGAGTATGACGAATTTGTGATGAAGGAAAATTAACTGTTAAAAACCTGTTTAGTGACAGAAATTTCAAATGCCAGTATTCAGATACTAAATTTGAAGGCTTTACAAATGTCACACCAAAGCATGGTTACCGCTGAACTAATGGCCTGCCGAAGCCACTGCGTTGTCAGATTTTGGTAAAACTGGGAGTTAAATACGAAAACAACCACCCGTGGAGGGTTGAGCATTTTGAACGTATCTTATCTGAAAAAGTAATCTCAGTTTTGAAGCGTCTGGGTGAAACAGGTTTCAGTTGTCTTTTCGAGTTCAGGTCAAAATCGCCCGCTTTCAGCATAATATTTTGATTTAGTTGCGTTTTATCTGGAATTAATCACTGCAGAACATTGCGTATGGAATTCGTTAACCCTTTGTTTTTGTATGGTCTCATCGCCATTGCCATCCCTATTATTATCCATCTTTTCAACTTCAGGAAGTTCCGAAAAGTGTATTTCACCAATGTAAAGTTCCTGGAGGAGCTACAGCAGAAAACCCGAAAGCAGTCGCAGCTCAGGCATCTGCTCACACTGCTGATGCGTATTCTGGCCATTGTGGCGCTGGTGATGGCTTTTGCTCAGCCTTACATTCCTGCAACATCAGGCGCTAAAAAACAGGAAACGCACACAGCAGTGAGTATTTATCTCGACAACTCCTTCAGCATGGCACTAAATTCATCGCAGGGGACACTTCTCCAGGAAGCTGTTGCCAGGGCGCGTGAGGTAGCTATGGCTTACAGCACCACCGATATTTTTCAATTGCTTACCAACGATTTTGAAGGATATCACCAGCGCTATGTCAGCCGTGATGAGTTTCTGGAATCGCTCAATGAGGTTGAAATATCACCATTGAGTCGAACTTTGTCTGAAGTGATTAAAAGGCAGACTTCACTTTTTAATGAAGAAAAACAAAAAAGTCGTGTGGCTGTGATGATATCTGATTTTCAGAAAAACATCTGCGACTTTGGTCACATTCAGCCGGATTCCGGCACAGCCACCTATCTGATCCCGGTTACTGCAACCGAAAAAGCCAACCTTTATGTTGATACTGTCTGGTTTGAAGCTCCGGCTTATCGCACAGGTCAGCATGCAAAACTCAATGTGAGAATAAGCAATGCTTCGGATGATGATTTTGAAAAAATTCCGGCAAAACTGATTATTAACGGACAGCAACGTGCCATTGCCAGTTTTGATATCTATTCCGGCCGAAGCACTGATCTTTCTATGCCCTTCACCGTTCACGAAACAGGGATTCATTATGCAAGGCTCGAAATCACCGACCACCCGATCACTTATGACGATGCCCTGTTTTTCACCTTCGAAGTGAAAGAGCAAATTCCACTGCTCGCCATACACAACGGAGAAGAAAGCACCTACCTTCATTCTCTCTTCGATAATGATTCTTCTTTCATTTTTAAAACTGTTGCCGAAAGCCAGCTTGACTATTCCTCTTTCAATCAATTTAACCTGATTATTATCAATGGATTAAACATCATCTCTTCAGGTTTATCGCTTGAACTCAAAAGATTTGTTGAAGGTGGAGGCAGTGTTGTTGTTTTTCCCGGCGAAATGGCTGACCTGGAAAGCTACCGGCAGTTTTTTCAACAGATGGGCACGTCATTTCTTGCTGAAAAAACGGAGGGAGAAACAAAAGTTTCGGATATCAACACACTTAACCGTGTTTATGATGATGTTTTCGAGAATGTACCCGAAAACATTGATTTGCCGGCTGTATCAGGTCATTATACCATTCGCCGTAAGCCAGGATCACTAATGGAAAGTCTGTTGGAAATGCAGAACGGTAATATTTTTCTTGGTGCTGAACCTGCTTCAAAAGGCATGTTATATTTGTTTGCCGTACCTTTGAACCCTGAGTGGTCAAATTTTGCCAAACATGCTATCTTTGTACCGACACTTTACAAAATAGGCCTGCTTAGTCAGGGGCCATCAAAGCTTTACTATATGACAGGCCGTAACGAAAATATTTCGATCAAAAGTACTCTCTCTGGCACCGACCAGGTATTCAAAATTGTCGGGCTGAATAAAGATTTTGAAATGATCCCTGAAATTCGTCCTGTCTTTTCACAAACTGAAATTTTTACCCGTAATCAGATAAGAGATGCCGGACACTACCAGGTAATCCAGCATGGTAATGTTGTTGCTGGTCTGGCCTTTAATTACAATCGAAAGGAATCCGACCTTGACAGTTACAACAAAAACGACCTTGAAACCATACTTACTGAACAAAACCTTACCACTTTCTCAGTCATCAAACCTGAAGGGAAAGTGCTTACTGACGTCATTTCGGAGCTCAACGCCGGTATCCGTCTTTGGAAATGGTTTGTAATCCTTGCTTTGCTGTTTCTGTCAGTTGAAGTCTTTTTATTGCGCTTTATCAAATAAACAAAATAATCATGAGAATTTTAGCCAACAAATCAATCGGATTGATCATTGACATGCAGGAGCGGCTTTATCCGCACATAGCAGGAGACGAGCAGCTTACCCGCAACACCTCCATTCTTATCGAAGGCCTTAAAGCAATCGGGATCAGGATTATGGTAACCGAGCAATACACCAAAGGACTTGGTTTTACCATTCAGCCGCTGAAAATGTTGATTCACGACATCCCCGTTATCGAAAAACAGGCTTTCAGTTGTTGCGATGACAAGCCATTCATTCGCCGGTTAAAGGAATACAAACCAAAAAATGTAATTATTGCCGGTATCGAAGCCCACGTTTGTGTTCTTCAAACCACACTTGACCTCATTAAAAAAGGGTATCAGCCGGTGGTGATTGAGGACTGTGTGGGGTCAAGAAAAACAAACGATAAAAAATACGCCATCAAAAGAATGAGGCAGGAAGGAGCTATCATCTCCACTTACGAATCTATTCTCTTCGAGTTGCTGCGCTACTCGGGAACGGAAGAGTTTAAAACAATATCAAAGCTTGTGAAGTAACAAGCCGGAAAAGCTTTTAAAACATACTGACTGCATTTTTCAATCACTTTGGTCAGCAGAAAAATTGCTATTGTCAGCAATTATGCTGTATTTGTTATTTTCGACCAGATTTACCGGACAGCAAAAGGATAAATTTCAAATAATTTAATATCTAAAGCACCCAAGTCAGGCAAAGTACCTTAATTTTGCCAGCAGAGAATTTTGTAAACAATAATCATTTCACTATTCCTTTAAGATAAAAGCACCCTGATGAAGGGGAAGCAAACATGGACGACAATCTGACTGACGACAGGGAATTAGGGCAGGATGAGCAGCCTGACAGCACGGGAAGAGAAGAAGCTCACACCATTCAGCATCAAAGCGAAAAAGGGTACAGGATCATCGCACTTGACGGAATGTACGAGAACTGGTTCCTGGATTATGCTTCGTATGTAATTCTCGAACGTGCAGTGCCTGATGTGATGGACGGTCTGAAACCTGTTCAGCGCCGCATCTTGCATGCTATGTACGAAATGGATGACGGACGTTACAACAAAGTGGCCAACATCATCGGTCAAACCATGAAATATCATCCCCACGGCGACGCATCCATCGGTGAGGCATTGGTACAATTAGGCCAGAAAGAACTGCTTATTGACACTCAGGGTAACTGGGGAAACATCCTTACCGGCGACAGTGCCGCAGCTCCTCGGTACATCGAGGCACGGCTTTCGAAATTTGCTCTTGAAGTAGCTTTTAATCCAAAAACCACCAAATGGAAAGATTCCTATGACGGTCGCAACCATGAACCCGTCTTTCTGCCGTTGAAATTCCCTTTATTGCTGGCTCAGGGGGTGGAAGGTATTGCTGTAGGACTCGCTTCAAAAATACTTCCGCATAATTTTATTGAACTCATTGATGCTTCAATCAAATACCTTCAGGGAAAAGATTTCGATATTCTGCCCGATTTTCCGGGTGGCGGACTTGCCGATTTCTCCAAATATAACCGTGGACTCCGCGGAGGAAAAGTCAGAATCAGGGCAAGAATAAAACTCGAAGACAAAAAAAACCTGACCATCACAGAAATCCCGTTCGGGACAACTACCACAAACCTTATTGATTCCATAGTTTCGGCCAGCGACAAAGGTAAAATCAAAATCAAAAAAATTGATGATAATACCTCCGATAAAGTTGAAATACAAATTCAGCTGCAACCAGGCATTTCGCCCGATCAAACCATTGACGCCCTTTACGCTTTCACCAACTGCGAAATCTCTGTTTCGCCCAATGCATGCGTAATCTATGACGGTAAACCGCACTTCATCGGTGTGGATGAAATCCTGAAAATTTCCACCGACAACACGGTGAACCTTTTAAAAATGGAACTTGAGATCAGGAAAAACGAGCTGGAAGAACTCTGGCATTTTTCCTCACTTGAGAAAATATTCATCGAAGAACGCATTTACCGCGACATAGAAGAATGTGAAACATGGGATGCTGTCATTGTTGCCATTGACCACGGACTTGAACCTTTCAAGCATCTCTTCAAACGACAAATTACCCGTGAAGATATCATCCGGCTGACAGAAATCAAAATCAAACGCATTTCAAAATACAACGCCTTCAAAGCTGATGAAACCATTCGCGGAATCGAACTCGAACTGGAAGAAGTTGATAACCATCTGCACCATTTGATTGATTTTGCCATCAACTACTTTTTGGCCATCAAAAAAAAGTACGGCAAAGGGAAAGAACGCCTCACCGAAATCAGAAATTTCGACAACATAGAAGCCACACTGGTTGCAGCAGCCAATGAAAAATTATATGTGAACAGAGAAGAAGGTTTCGCAGGAACAGGTCTGAAAAAGGATGAATATGTTTGCGACTGCTCTGATATTGACGAAATCATTGCCTTCCGCGAAGATGGAACTTATCTTGTCACTAAAGTTTCACCCAAATTTTTTGTGGGAAAAAATATCATTCATATTGATGTTTTCAAGCGCAATGACGAACGTACAATTTATAACGCTGTCTATCGCGACGGACGCACCGGAGCTGCCTTTGTAAAACGTTTCGCTGTTACCAGCATTACCCGCGATAAGGAGTATAACCTTACCAAAGGGGAAGCCGACAGCAAAGTACTCTACTTTTCAGCTAACCCCAATGGTGAAGCCGAAATTGTTACCATTAACCTTAAACCCAAACCCCGCCTGAAGAAAACCACACTGGATTTCGATTTCAGTACGCTTGCCATAAAAGGAAGAAATTCACTGGGAAACATTCTCACCAAAAATGCTGTCAGGAAAATTGTTATCAAGGAAGAAGGCATTTCGACACTTGGTGCTATGGACATCTGGTTCGACGACAGTGTAAAAAGACTTAACACTGAAGAACGCGGCCTGTATATCGGAGCATTTAAAGGCAACGACAAAATTGTGTCTCTGATGCAATCAGGTGATTTCAGGATTACCGGCTTCGATCTGACCACCCACTTTGATTCCGATGTTATCTGTGTCCGGAAGTATAATCCTGAACACGTTTTCACTGCTGTTTATCTGGAAGGAGAAACAGGACTGCATTATATCAAAAGGTTTTCGACAGATGAAACTGAAAAGAAAACCTCTTTTATTAACGGAAACAACGACTCAAAACTAATTACCCTGTCCGATGATAATCATCCGGTGCTCAAAATTATTTTCGACAGGCACAAAAACGGAAAAGAGATCGCTCCTGAGGTCATTCAAACCGAAGAGTTTATCGGCATAAAAAGCTATAAAGCCAAAGGAAAACGACTTTCCAGATATTTTATTGAAAATGTGGAATGGCTCCAGCCACCTGAAATACTGAGCGATAATCCTTTCGATGCTGAATGGAATAATTCAGCGCTGGAAGAAGAAGAAACGGAATTTACCCACACTGATAACCAAAACGAGTCTGTTGAACAAAATCCGGAAACTGATTTTTTTACCATACAGGAAATATCAGATGCTGACGAGAAGAACTTTCCCGATCAGCCGGTTGCTCCTCCAAAAGTAAGCCAGCCCTCACCCCCACCGCCAAAGAAAAAGCCAAAACACGACAATCCGCCTTCTCAAATGTCGTTGTTTTAAGCCTGATTTACAAATGATTTTCAAGACAAATTCCTTCTTTGTTGCCGGAATTTTGCAGACCTCCTGTTCATTCAGCCTGTTAAACGACCTTCAGGAGGTTTAAAAATTGTACTTTCGCAACTCTTTAATCAAAAATATTTTCAAAAAAAAATTTCAGCGAAATGGTTACCAATGAATTAATAAATCCAGGGAGCATTGTAGTAGTTGGGGGTTCGAACGACATTACAAAACCAGGGGGTAAAATCCTGAAAAATCTGATTGACCAAGGATTTAAAGGCAAACTTTATGTGTCGAATCCAAAAGAAACTGAAGTACAGGGGATTCGGTCCTTTACAAATCTGGAAAATCTTCCGCAAACCGATCTGGCCATCATCGCCATAGCCGCCAAATATACGCTGGATGCTGTCGAGAAACTGGCTTATGACAAGGGGACCAAAGCTTTTATCATACTTTCTGCAGGTTTTGGTGAAGAGAGTGAAGCCGGGAAAGAGCTGGAAACAAAAATTGTAAAGATCATTAACTCGGTAAATGGCTCGCTGATCGGCCCAAATTGTATCGGGGTTTTAACCCCTGAACATGCAAGTATCTTCACCGAACCCATTCCGCAACTTAATCCACAGGGAATCGATTTTATTTCCGGTTCAGGAGCAACGGCTGTTTTCATCATGGAATCAGCCATTCCAAAAGGGCTCACCTTCAACAGTGTTTTTTCTGTCGGAAACAGCGCTCAAATGGGTGTGGAAGAGATTCTTGAATATATGGATGAATCATTTAATCCGGAAACTAGCTCAAAAGTCAAACTGCTTTATATTGAAACAATAAACAAACCTCAGAAACTACTCAAACATGCATCGTCCCTTATTCGAAAAGGTTGCAGAATAGCAGCAATCAAAGCAGGTTCATCTGAAGCCGGAAGCCGCGCTGCCTCTTCGCATACAGGAGCACTTGCAAGCCCGGATGTAGCCGTAGATGCGCTTTTTAAGAAAGCAGGTATTCTGCGTTGTTATGGACGCGAAGACCTTATAACCATCGCCTCGGTATTCCGCCATCAACCGGTGAAAGGGAAAAATATCGCAATTATCACTCATGCAGGCGGGCCTGCCGTAATGCTCACAGACGCTCTTTCCAATGGTGGACTGAAAGTCCCGCACATTAAACACCCTGAAACCGATGAACTGCTCCGGCAACTGTTTCCCGGTTCATCTGTAGCCAATCCTATTGACTTTCTGGCAACAGGAACGGCAGAACAGCTCGGGATTATTATCGATTATGTTGATACCAAATTCGATGAAATTGACGCGATAGTAGTAATTTTCGGAACTCCTGGATTAATCAGGGTTTTTGATGCCTACCGCGTACTCGATGAGAAAATGAAAACCAGCCGAAAACCAATTTTCCCGGTACTGCCTTCGATCCTGACAGCCAAAGAAGAAGTTGCCGAGTTTCTCTCAAAAGGCAGAATAAACTTTCCTGATGAGGTCATTCTGGGAAATGCCCTTTGCAGGGTTGTCAATCACCCTGAACCAGCCCCCGAAGATATTCTCCAGCCTGAAGTAGATAGGCAAAAAATAAGATCGGTACTAACCGAATGTGCTGACGGTTACATTACTCCGTTGCAGGTTCAGGCACTTCTCGATGCTGCCGGTATTCCACGTGCCGGTGAAGCCGTTGTTACAAATGTAAAAGACGCTCTGAATGAATCAGCAAAGCTTGGTTTTCCTGTAGTGATGAAGGTGGTCGGACCTGTCCATAAATCAGATGTGGGAGGAGTGGCTCTTAATCTTAAGACACCGGAACAGATAGAAACAACATTCAAACGAATGATGCAAATCCCTGATGCTACTGCAGTTCTTATTCAACCGATGCTCTCAGGAATTGAATTGTTTGCCGGAGCAAAATATGAACCCAAATTCGGTCATATGATTCTTTGCGGAATGGGAGGTATCTTTATCGAAGTGCTGAAAGATGTGAGCACCAGTCTTGCACCTCTATCAGAAACAGAAGCACGGCAAATGATACGTAACCTTAAAAGTTACAAAATTATCAAAGGCATGAGAAAACAGCAGGGCGTTAACGAAAACTTGTTTGTCTCGGTTATTCAGAAACTGTCAGCTCTTGTTAGTGCTGCACCTGAAATCATTGAACTCGACCTGAATCCTTTGCTTGGAACAGCCGAAAAGGTAATTGCTGTAGATGCCAGAATAAGAATTAAAAAATAGTCTCAAACGATTGCCTGCTCACCCAAAAAATGTATAACTAAATGTTTTTGCCTTAGCGCAAACTGATGGCAAGACTGACATTCTTCACGATTATTGTCAAAGTCACTGCAAGTCAACAGGTTATTGGCGTAAGTTTCAACATCTTCAGCATAAATGGATTTTTCGATGGGTCGGTTGGTCTGGTTTATTTTTCGTTTGCTTTCCATCAGCAAACTTTGGTTTTTCTCGTAAAAGGGGCAGTTGATGATAACATGATTCATGTCATTTTTCATCTTGCATCGTGTTAGTTAATAAATAAAATGTTAGCGTGGCTACCTTTAATTAGTCCGGGCAAAGCTAACGCAAAAATATTTTACGAAAAGTACTTTTATCGTATGTCAGAATGTGAAAAAATGTTATTTTCAGCCTAACCGACTAAATAAAAACAAGTTAGAAAGAAATAAAGTTATCAACAATACAGTGAAGAATTTACCTTTTCTGGTAGTAAAACATCAGTAGGATGAAGGTTAAAACTGAAGATTTTCAACAACAACAGCGGAAGCTCCTCCCCCTCCATTACACAGTCCTGCTACTCCGAAGCGGGCATGATTTTGCGTCAGTACATTAATTAAGGTAACCAGAATTCTTGCACCGGTAGCACCCAGCGGATGTCCCATCGAAACTCCGCTTCCCCAAATATTCACCCGCGAAGGATCAAGATTCAGGTCCTGCATTACGGCCAGTGCAACTACGGCAAAAGCTTCATTAATCTCAAAGAAATCAATGTCCGTAAGATTTAATCCTGCTTTTTCAACCGCTTTGGGTATCGCCAGCGAAGGAGCTGTTGTAAACCATTCGGGCTCACGTGCAGCATCGCCGTATCCCATAATTTTTACCAAAGGTTTTATTTTAAGGGCATTTGCTTTTTCTCTGCTCATCAGCACCAGTGCCGCAGCACCATCATTAATGGTTGAAGCATTTGCAGCAGTAACCGTTCCGTCCTTGTTGAAGACCGGGCTTAAAAATGGAATGCGATCAAAATTCACATTTTTATATTCTTCATCCTGATCTACGATGGTTACTCCCTTTTTCGACTTAATTTCTATCGGAACAATTTCCGGAGCAAATTTCCCTTCTGACACAGCTTTTGCCGCTCTCCGATATGATTCCACAGCCAGTTCATCCTGTTCCTGACGGCTGATTCCCCTGACCTTTGCAGTATTGTCAGCAGCACTTCCCATGTGAAAATCATTGTACACATCCCAAAGTCCGTCTTTTATCATCCCGTCAGTTAAATGTCCGTGGCCGAGTTTCATTCCTTTTCTTGCACCTGATATGTAATGCGGAACATTGGACATGCTTTCCATGCCTCCAGCAACAACAATTTCATTATCGCCGAGCAATATGGACTGGGTTCCCAACATCACCGATTTTAATCCCGAGGAGCATACCTTATTGACGGTTGTGCAGGGAATACTAACAGGTAATCCGGCAAATAAAGCGGCCTGCCTTGCCGGTGCCTGTCCAAGATTAGCTGACATTACATTACCCATAAAGACTTCATCAACCATTTCAGGACTGATGCCACCCCGTTGTATTGCAGCTTTGATAACCTCGGCACCAAGCTGTGTTGCCGGTATAGCTGACAAAGAACCGTTAAAACTTCCTATTGCTGTTCTTACTGCTGAAACAATGTAAACCTCTGTGTTTTTCATTTGATTAATTATTTTATAGGTTTTCAGAATTATCCTGTTTTTGTTTTGATTCTTTATAAATGTAAGTAATGTCTGGTGGCCGCGCGAGATTATCTGTATTTTGTCTCCCTTTTTGAGAAGGTTTTATTTTCCAGTAAGCATCAGGGTCATCTTCACTATTGTCTTCATCTTCAAGTTCCCAACTGTAAAATTTCCTCTGCGGACCTCCCTCATTCTTGAAATAAAAAGCAAGAATAATACCTGCAATGATGCCCATCAGGTGTGATTCCCACGAAATATTTTTTTCGGGAAACAACTCGGGAAAAATACCCCAAACCATACTGCCATAGAGAAAAACAACCAGGAAGGTAATGGCCAGAAGCCTGTGATCCTTTCGGAATATTCCACTGAAAAACAGAAAAGAAGCCAAACCATAAACCACACCACTTGCTCCTATATGAAAAGATTCACGACCCAGCACCCAAACCCAGAAACCAGTTATCAGGTAAATAAGAATGAAAATCTTCCGGGCAATTGGCCTGTAAACGTAAAAAAGCAGCGCACCCAGTACAAGAAACGGAAGGCTGTTGGCCGTAAGATGTGCCATATCCCCATGAATGAATGGTGCAGTCAATATGCCAATCAAACCTGAAAACTTAAGAGGAAAGATTCCAAAGTGTGAAAAACTTGTCTCAAAAACAATTTCAGCAACTTTAACCAACCACATCAGCCCGACAAACAGCGCAGGAAACAGGAAACTTCCCAGAATTTTACGTCTTTCTGCCGGTTGCATGGTAAAGTGTTTTCTCTTATTTGATTGATGAGCTGTGATGCAAAAATAATCTTTACCCTGAACCAAAAAAGAAAAAAATGTCACGTTTTGATGAGCTGACTAAATAAAAAAGACTCAATATTCCGGTATAACAACCTTTCCGATCCTTTTTTACAGACGGGTAAAAAAAAAGCCATTTACATCAAAACTGGTAAATGGCTTTAGTTTCAATAAAATCTTAGTTATTTCATCACTGCAATCTTCCGGGTGAACAGCATATCTCCGGATTGCAGATTAAGAAAATAAATTCCGTTGTTCAACTCACTTGTATTCAGTATGATGGTGTGATTACCGGCAGCATAGTACTCATTGGCAAGTTGATTAACTTTTTTCCCGGATATGTCAAACAACTCGATGGTTACCCGGCTACCCTGATTGAGGGTGAAATTTACGATGGCGTCATGAACAACCGGATTGGGGAATATATCCATCGATGGAGTTTCATTGGTTGTTTCGTCAAGACCAACACCAAAATCAACCGAAAACTCATTTGCTTCATTAAAACCAAATGCAGCACCATTTCCAATGGTTTTCAGCGTTCCATCCACAAATGATCTGAGTGTGTAATAAGTAGCAAGTCCGTTACCACCGGCATCGTGCATGACAAATCTGTGGCAGCCCGGAACACCTGTAAAATAAACAGTATCTCTGAAGAAATTGTTTGGAACAGTGTAAGGACCACCTGTTTTGATTACTTCGCCGGCACCGTCGGTTACTTCCCAGGTAGTCTCGCCCGGGTTGTTATCTGTGCTCATGATGAGGATCAGATAATCATTTACTATTTCAGGATAAACTGCTTCAATGGTCTGGAGGTCATTGTCCGGATTTTCGTCAGTGCCATTATTGGGATCAGAAATAAAAATGTTGATTTGATTTTGTTCAATCAGTTCAAAGGAAAATTCCGGTATCTGGATATGAGCTTTTTCGGTAAATGCCAGTGATCCTGACCAAGGATGAGTATAAATCAGGACGCCGTTAATTTCGAAATTTATGTTTAATGAAGTAAGGATTTCAGCTCCTTTGTTCTTAATTATCACCTCAGGTTCGAGCAATCCTGAACAGATTTCATCGGGTACGTTCATCACACTGAACAATTCAGCATCAAGTGTGTATTCAGGAGTATTCATGGTTACCAGTTTGGTTTGCATTACTTCTTTACCAGTGTTGTTCTGGACAAAACCTATAAGATCACAGTTTTCTTTTTGCCAGGCCGGATTCAAAGTGAAGGGCAGTTCTAATTCTACAATATTGCTACCTGAGAAATCCAGCGGGGTGCCATTTTGATTGGGGATCATGTCGCGGGTAACAAAATTCAATTCGGTCATCCCCTGCCAGCTATACTGGATATTTGATTCGGTAAGAAATAGCTGAAAAACTACATTGTTGTATGTTGTGGAAACTACTTTTTCAACTACTACATGAGCTACATAATCATTGCCTCCAACATTTTCATAGGATAATGCAATGGTAAACTGGCTTTGAGTTCCAATGCGCTGATTGTATTTGGGCAGGTACTGTGTGTAATTGCTCTGACCGGCACCGCCTCCGCCCACACTACTGGTATCACCATCGAACCAGGCTGTAGGATAACTTGTAACTCCATAGTAAGGAGCTCTTGCATTGGTTTCCGGAGTATAAAACTGCGGGGAACTGAAAGAAGATGTATGTATGGCAGCCGGAGCGATATCAAGACCTGCAGCTATCATATCTTTTATTCCGTTGGCTGCAGCCGGACAGTAAGGGCAGTTAACTCCTGTAAATAATTCAATAAGCACTTTTTCGCGGGCTACCTGAGCATTTAGAAAAAGTCCTGCAAACAGAAGAGTGGTAAGTAATAACGTAATTTTTCTCATAGTGATTTAATGTTGTGTTAATAAAATGATTAGCTGGTTTAACCAGCTACAAAAGTAAATATTTAAATGATTACAGGTATTCTTTTTTACTATTTTACCTAAAATAATAAATTCAACCTTAGGCTTTGAGAATCTGCATTATTGAATAATATCTGACTCCCGGTTTACGCCATAAGATAAAAATCACTCTTTTTAAGAAGAGTATGAAAAACCAGTCAGAAATTCCATTTTTCAACAGAATTGTTGAATCAGCCCACTAATGAAATTGACAATTTTTAAATTTTCAGGTTGACTTTAATAATTACTTTTGCTTTTTTGGTTAAAAAGTTACTTTTTCAAAAAGCAGTATTTTTGCGCGCTTATTTGAAGGAGAATTTTTACTGAGAAAAGAAATTTGAAAACATTGAATTATGTCAATAAAATCGAAATCAACTGATTTGCGTCGCCGCATGCGTGATGCGCTTCAGGGAGGCGGCACGCAGGCCATTGAGAAGCAAAAAGCCACCGGGAAGCTCACTGCACGTGAACGCATCATTGCTTTACTCGACCCTAAATCATTCCATGAATACGATCTTTTTGTCGAACATGCAGGCAAGGATTTTGACATGGATAAAAAATATCTTCCCGGTGATGGGGTAGTCACAGGAACAGGCACTATCAGCGGACATCCTGTATGTATTTATGCCCAGGATTTTACAGTAGCAGGAGGCTCCCTGGGCTTCATGCATGCAAAAAAAATCACAAAAATCATGGATCATGCCATGAAGTTAAAGGTTCCGATTATCGGTATCAATGATTCCGGTGGAGCCCGAATTCAGGAAGGAGTAAACTCCCTTGCGGGTTATGGAGATATTTTCTATCGTAACACACAAGCTTCGGGGGTAATTCCTCAGATTTCTGTGATTCTTGGCCCGTGTGCAGGCGGTGCTGTTTATTCGCCAGCTTTGACCGACTTTGTGTTTGTGGTAGATAAAATTTCTAAAATGTTCATCACTGGCCCGGAAGTGATTAAGACAGTCCTGGGAGAAGAAATATCGATGGAGGAACTTGGCGGTGCACGGGTACATGCTGAAATTACCGGAAATGCTCATTTTTTTGCAGAGAGCGAACAAGAATGTTTCGACCAAATCAAACAACTGGTCAGCTACATCCCCTGGAATAATTTCAAAAAAGCAGATCCGTTTCCCAAAAAAAACCCAAAAATCCGTCGCTACAAAATTGATGATATCATGCCGGCCGATCCAAAACAGCCTTATGATGTCAGAGACATTATCAGGGCAATAGTTGACGATTCGGAGTTTTTTGAAATACAAGAACTTTTCGCCGCCAACATCGTGATTGGATTTGCCCGCCTCGAAGGCAAAACGGTCGGGTTTGTAGCCAACCAACCGCTTGTGCTTGCCGGCGTGCTCGATGTGGACTCCTCCGACAAGGCTGCCCGCTTCATCAGGTATTGCAACGCTTTCAATATTCCGCTCTGCACATTGGTTGACCTTCCGGGCTACTTGCCCGGTATTGAGCAGGAACATGCCGGCGTTATCCGTCATGGTGCCAAAATATTGTATGCCTATTCGGAAGCTACCGTGCCAAAAATTACGCTGATAATGCGC
>RZYY01000235.1 GCA_009930115.1 Sphingobacteriia bacterium
TTTGTGGAACAGGCGTGAATGATTTTACCGAAAAGAGGATGTTCATTCATAATGAATTACTTTTGCCCTGAATATTATTTTCTGCCATCTGACACTGCCGGTTAGTGAAATTATTTGATCTGCTTTCTGCCCTCAAACTCATCCCATACGATCGCTTACTGAGCAGGGTTTAGATAAGAATAATATTACCCGAAGAGTTGCACTGCAATTTGATTGATAATCATAAAAAAATGCCCATGCCCCTGGAGCTTATTTTGACCTCTGGACCGCCATGTTCAACCTTAAGCCTGTTTTAATGTAAGACACTCTGCTTTAAATTTTTGGTACAGAGAAATGATTTTTTCAATAATATCGTCTGATTCAAGATTGAAGTTTTCAACATTATTAAACCAGTCCCAAAAAATGGCAGCACGCTCTCCATCATTTTCTGATCCAAATCCTTCAATGCTCCTGCTGTTATAAATCAGAACAGTTTCATGTAAGGTTCCGGAGTATTAGGCGAAGGCTTTTTGTAGTTTTCTTATTCGCTGTTGCCAAAACAAAAATTGTAAACCACTCTCAAATCACTGAAAGTGACCGTAAAAGAATCAATAATAGGGGTTTATAGCTTGTTTATAATGAATAATTTATTTGCCGATGCAGAAATTCCTGAAGATATTATCGAGAATATCTTCATTGGTAACTTCGCCGGTAATTGTCCCTAAGTGATATAATGCCTGACGTATATCGCTTGCTATTAAATCGGTAGGAATATTTTGCCGCAATGCCATTTCCACCTGCTCAACAGCTTCGAGCGATCGGGTCAGTGCTTCATAATGTCGTGCATTGGAAACGATGGTGTTGTCGGTAATCAAATCCCTGTTGACAGATTTCAACAAACTGTCGGAAATCAGGTTGATGTTTTCTTTCCGTTTGGCCGAAACAAACACCGTTTCCATTTCCACCAGGTCTTTGAATCCTTTTGGAATTTCCACCAGCTGATCAATTTTATTACCAACGAGGATGACCTGTTTTGCCGGATCATCAATCAGGTGCCGGTGTTCATCAATGACCTCCCTTATCTGGTCAATGGTGGTGGTGGACACATCAAAAACAAAAAGCACAATTCTGGCCTTCCTGATTTTTTCATGCGTGCGTTCCACTCCGATGCTTTCGACCCGGTCGTCGGTATTGCGAAGTCCTGCTGTATCAATAAACCTGAAGGCAATTCCGTCGATAATGATGGTATCTTCAATTGCATCACGTGTGGTGCCGGGAATTTCCGAAACAATAGCTTTCTCTTCCTGAAGGATAGTATTGAGCAAGGTAGATTTCCCCACATTAGGCTTTCCGATGATGGCTACAGGAATACCGCTTTTGAGCACATTGCCCACTGAAAAGGATTGAACCAGCCCGCTGATCTCAGCTTTCATCTTACCAAGCAGATCAAAAAGACGGGCCCGGTCAGCAAATTCAAGGTCTTCCTCCGAAAAATCAAGTTCCAGCTCGATCAGCGAAGCAAACCCGATCAGCTCTTTACGCAGGTTGTTGATCTTGCTGGAGAAACCTCCGCGCATCTGGTCAATGGCCAGGTCGTGAGCAGTTTTTGAATTGGAAGCAATAAGATCGGCAACAGCTTCTGCCTGCGACAGATCGAATTTGCCATTGAGAAAAGCACGCAGGGTAAATTCGCCCGGCTTAGCCATTCGTGCATCATTTTTCAGAAGTAACTCCAGGATTTTCTGCTGAATGTACGGGGAGCCATGACAGGAAATCTCAATGGCATCCTCACCAGTGTATGAATGAGGGCTCCGGAATACACTCACCAGCACTTCATCAATCATTTCATTCCCCATGGCAATGATACCAAAATGAATGGTATGAGATTCAGCAGTGCTGATTTTCCGGTCTTTTTTGGCCGGTTTAAATACTTTATCCGCAATTGCGAAAGCCTCCGGCCCCGAAACCCTTATTACCGCTATTGCAGCAGTTCCGGGTGAGGTTGCCAATGCACAAATGGTATCTTTTGTTTCCATGATTCAATTTTTTTCTATCGTTGATTGAGCAAAAGTAATGAATTACAACAAAAAACCAATTTTTACCTGATAATTTACAGAAAATCATTCTTTGGTTAAACTTTAAAAATCCTTAATTGCGGAATGCCGGTTATTAAAACATGCTACTTTTGCATGATTTTAAACGGAAATAAATTGACAAATTTCAGGTATTATGAGCGTTTTGGCAGATAAACATTCAAAAGTCATTGTACAGGGCTTTACCGGTACTGAAGGAACCTTCCATGCAGAACAAATGATTGCTTACGGAACCAATGTTGTTGGCGGAGTAACACCCGGTAAAGGAGGGCAGAAGCACCTGAACAAACCGGTTTTCAATACGGTGGCTGATGCAGTGAAAGAAACAGGAGCAGATGTATCCGTAATATTTGTTCCCCCTGCTTTTGCCGCTGATGCCATCATGGAAGCTGCTGATGCCGGCATCAGGGTTATTGTGTGCATCACCGAAGGCATTCCTACCAAAGACATGATAACTGTAAAAGAATACCTGGCAGGGAAAAACACCAGGCTGGTCGGGCCGAATTGCCCCGGTGTCATTACACCGGGCGAAGCCAAAGTTGGCATAATGCCCGGTTTTATTCATACTCCCGGAATTGTCGGCATTGTTTCCCGCTCAGGAACGCTCACCTACGAAGCTGTTGATCAGTTAACCAAAGCTGGTTTAGGACAAACTACTGCCATCGGCATTGGCGGAGATCCTATTATTGGTACCTCCACCAAAGATGCTGTGGAATTGCTGATGAACGATCCTGAAACAAAAGGAATTGTGATGATTGGTGAAATCGGTGGAACAATGGAAGCCGACGCAGCCTACTATATCAAAGAGAAAGGAACCAAGCCCGTGGTTGGTTTTATCGCCGGAGCCACTGCTCCAAAAGGGCGTACTATGGGTCATGCAGGAGCTATTATTGGCGGTAAAGCAGATACCGCCGAAGCCAAAAAGCAAATCCTCCGGGAGTGCGGCATTCATGTTGTTGATTCTCCGGCCGATATAGGCAGAAAAATGGCGGAACTGCTGAAGAAATAGCTTTCCCGGCCTGCTTTTTATCCTCACCCTGAAAACCATTATTCCGGAGACCTGAATGTGTTATTCAGAATATTTTTTATTCCTAATCTCCTGCCAGCTAACAAGATGATCTTTCATAACGGTTTGTAATATTTCATCGCTTCAGGAATAATCTTTTTGATGGCGGCA
>RZYY01000077.1 GCA_009930115.1 Sphingobacteriia bacterium
CTTAAAAAAGAAGAAGGTGGTAGGCATACACCATTCCACAATAAATACCGTCCACAGTTCTATTTTAGAACAACAGACGTTACCGGAGAAATAATGTTACCGGAAGGTGTTGAAATGGTTATACCTGGTGACAACCTTACCATTGAAGTTCATTTAATTAACGAAATCGCTATGGCCAAAAACCTGCGTTTTGCGATCCGTGAAGGTGGACGTACCGTTGGTGCAGGACAGGTTACCGAAATCCTTGATTAAGAATTTAATAGGTGTTTGGTTATACAATCATAGGCGTCCCTGATCTGTCTTTCAGGGACTCCTTTATTGATAATAAATGATACGGGTGTAGCTCAATTGGTAGAGCGACGGTCTCCAAAACCGTAGGCTGTGGGTTCGATTCCTACCTCCCGTGCAAACTTAGACAATTACCAATGGCAAAATTTAGTATTGTTAATTACGCCAAGGAAAGTTACGATGAGCTGTTACAAAAAGTTTCCTGGCCAACCTGGAGCGAACTCCAAAGTAGTGCTATTGTGGTATCCATTGCTTCCCTGATAATCGCGTTAGTGGTTTTCCTGATGGATTTCTCATTTGGCAAACTATTGGATGGTATTTATACCTGGTTTTGATTGGAGTTGCATCTGGTATTATTCTTAAGTAAACCGAACAAAAAAACCAGTCGGTATGAGTAACGAAAAAAAGTGGTACGTAGTCAGATCAATCAGTGGCAAAGAGAAAAAGGTGAAAGAGTATATCGAGAGTGAAATAAAACGCCTTGAGTTGCAGGACTATGTCACACAGGTACTTATCCCTACCGAAAAGGTCTATCAGGTTCGGAAAGGTAAAAAAGTTCAAAAAGAACGAAACTACTTTCCGGGTTATGTTTTAATTGAGGCAGTTCTCGTAGGAGAAATACCCCATATCATAAAAAATATACCCAACGTGATCGGATTTCTGGGAACTCGTGGAGAACCTGATCCTATGCGTGAATCAGAAGTAAAACGAATTCTTGGAAAAGTTGATGAATTAGCCGAGCAGGGTGAAGAAGTAAACGTTCCTTTTATTATTGGAGAAACCGTTACCGTGATCGATGGACCTTTCAACAGTTTCAGCGGAGTGATAGAAGAGATTAACGAAGAAAAGAAAAAGTTAAAAGTGATGGTTAAAATTTTTGGCCGAAAAACCCCGCTTGAATTAGGATTTATGCAGGTAGAAAAAGAATAAACAGACACTTAATTGTTTTCGGTTGGCAAACATAAAAATTACTATTAAGTATTTAAGCAAATGGCAAAAGAAGTAAGCGGAATAATCAAATTGCAGATCAAAGGAGCTGCCGCAAATCCATCTCCTCCTGTTGGCCCGGCATTGGGTGCAAAAGGAGTGAATATTATGGAGTTTTGTAAACAGTTCAATGGTCGAACGCAGGACCAGGCCGGAAAGCTAATTCCTGTGATCATTACAGTTTACAAAGACAAATCCTTTGATTTCATCATCAAATCACCTCCTGTTGCTGTGCAGCTTTTGGAAGCTACAAAGCTCAAATCAGGCTCGCCTGAACCAAACAGGAAAAAAATCTCATCAGTTACTTGGGACCAGGTGAAGGATATAGCACAAAGCAAAATGAGCGATCTCAACTGTTTTACAGTTGACTCGGCTATGAAAATGGTTGCTGGAACGGCCAGAAGTATGGGAATAACGGTAAAAGGAACACCTCCGTTTGCTGAAAACTAAATAAATCATTAGCATTTCAAACCAGAAAATTAAGGATTCGCAATGGGAAAATTGACAAAAAACAGAAAAGAAGCTTTAGCGAAATTCGATAAAAATGCTACTTACTCTTTGGCAGACGCGATTCAGGTAGTGAAAAAGATAACCTTTACCAAGTTTGATTCCTCAATAGATCTCGATATTCGGTTAGGTGTTGACCCACGAAAAGCAAATCAAATGGTGCGTGGCAGTGTTACACTTCCACACGGAAGCGGAAAGAAAGTTCGTGTTTTGGTGTTATGCACACCCGACAAAGAACAGGAAGCAAAAAACGCTGGTGCCGAATATGTAGGACTGGACGAGTATATCGAAAAGATAAAAGGGGGCTGGACAGATATAGATGTGGTTATCACTACTCCTAACGTAATGCCCAAAGTTGGACCTTTGGGACGAATTTTAGGACCGCGTGGTTTGATGCCCAATCCAAAAACCGGTACTGTTACAATGGAAGTTGAAAAAGCTGTTAAAGAAGTAAAAGCAGGAAAAATTGATTTCAGAGTTGATAAAACCGGAATTATTCATGCATCAGTCGCAAAAGCATCATTTAAAGACAATATGATACTTGACAATGCAAAAGAGTTCATTCAAATGGTTATCAAACTAAAACCTGCCGCTGCAAAAGGTACTTATGTCAGGAGTATCTACCTTTCAAGTACCATGAGTTACGGAATTCAGGTTGATCCGAAATCAGTAAGTTAATTAACTTCCGTAAAAAGAGGAGAATAGAAATTATGACTAAAGCGGAAAAAACCCAAATCATAGAAACATTGACCAGACAGCTCGATGAAGCTTCAAACTTTTATCTGACCAACACAGCAGATTTAACAGTTGAAATAACCAACGAGCTGAGAAGAACATGTTTCAAGAATGAGATCAAACTCAAAGTGGTTAAGAACACATTGCTTCACAAAGCAATGGAAAGATCAGATAAGGACTTTTCGGAGCTCTACAATGCACTCTCCGGTCCAACTTCCATAATGTTTACAGCTACAGCAAACCTGCCGGCCAAAATGATTAAAGAATTTCGTAAGAAATTCAAAACCGACAAACCCATTCTTAAAGGTGCCTACGTTGAGGAATCAATTTATGTGGGTGAGGACAAGCTGGATGCTCTTGAAAACATCAAATCTAAAAATGAAGTTATTGGTGATGTCATTGCATTACTTCAATCACCTGCAAAAAATGTTATTTCAGCTTTGCAATCAGGTGGTCACAAACTTGCTGGTATCATTAAAACTTTATCAGAAAAAGAATCATAATCAACACATCAATTTCATCAGAATAATTTTAAAACAAATAATAAGATGGCAGATTTAAAAGCTTTTGCAGAACAATTAGTTAGTTTAACCGTGAAAGAGGTTAACGAGCTTGCTCAGATTTTGAAGAACGAATACGGAATTGAGCCAGCAGCCGCTGCTGCTGTTGTTGCCGGCCCGGTTGCCGCAGGTGAAGCAGAGCAGGTTGAAGAAAAATCAACTTTTGATGTAATTATCAAACACGCAGGACAATCGAAACTGGCAGTGGTCAAACTTGTTAAAGAACTCACCAGCCTTGGTTTGAAAGAAGCTAAAGAACTGTGTGATGCAGCTCCCAAAGCATTGAAAACTGGTGTTTCGAAAGACGAAGCCGAAGCCCTGAAAACTCAACTGGAGGAAGCAGGTGCAGAGGTTGAGATTAAGTAAGTTCAACAATTTACATCTGTAGAAATATAGACGCTTACCAGGGTTCCTGTGTAACGTCTATATTTCTTTGTATAGTGAACTTTTGTTCTTTGTTTTTCATAATCGTTTCATAACCAAAACTTTAACACATTGGCTCAGGAAAATACTGAAAGAATTAGTTTTTCGAGAACTAAAATTAAATCGAGTTATCCGGATTTCCTGGATATCCAACTCAAATCTTTTCAGGATTTTTTCCAATTGGAAACAAACCCTGAAAATCGTATTAATGAAGGGCTTTACAAAGTTTTTAGTGAAAACTTCCCCATAACTGATGCCCGAAACAACTTTGTGCTGGAATTTCTCGATTACTTTATTGACCCGCCGAGATATTCCATTGATGAATGCCTGGAACGTGGACTCTCCTACAGCGTTCCGCTAAAAGCCAAACTTAAGCTCTATTGTACCGATCCTGAACATGAAGATTTCGAAACTATCATTCAGGATGTTTATCTGGGTCAAATTCCTTATATGACCCCAAAAGGTACCTTCGTTATCAATGGCGCTGAGCGGGTAATCGTTTCTCAGTTGCACCGATCACCTGGTGCTTTTTTTGGAACAAGTTATCATGCTAACGGTCAGCAATTATTCTCTGCACGTATCATCCCGTTTAAAGGATCATGGATGGAGTTTACTACCGACATCAACAATGTGATGTATGCTTACATTGACAGGAAGAAAAAATTGCCTGTTACTACCCTTTTACGTGCAATTGGGTATGAAAGCGATAAAGATATTCTGGAAATTTTCGACCTTGCTCAGGAAGTTAAAGCTACCAAAGCAAATCTGAAGAAAGTAATTGGTCGCAGATTGGCTGCCCGCGTTGTAAGAGCATGGATCGAAGACTTCGTTGATGAAGATACCGGTGAAGTGGTGTCTATTGAACGTGCCGAGGTGGTAATCGATCGTGAAACAGTGCTTGAAAACGACCATGTTGACCAAATCATAGATTCCGGTGTGGATACTATTCTGCTGCATAAAGACGAACATAATAATGTTGATTACAGCATCATTTTCAATACTCTTCAAAAAGATACCACCAATACCGAAAAAGAGGCTGTTGAGTATATCTATCGTCAGCTCAGAAATGCAGAACCACCAGATGAAGAAACTGCCCGTGGAATTATCGAAAAACTGTTTTTCTCTGACAAAAGATACGATTTGGGTGATGTTGGCAGATACCGAATCAATAAAAAACTTGAACTTTCGGTACCAAGTGAAGTAAAAGTACTGACAAAAGAAGACATCATTTCGATTATCAGCTATTTGATCGAAATGGTGAACGGAAAACGCGAAGTAGATGATATTGACCATCTGAGCAACCGACGTGTTCGTACCGTTGGTGAACAGCTTTATGCCCAGTTTGGTGTGGGTCTTGCCCGAATGGCACGCACTATCCGCGAGCGAATGAATGTCAGGGATAATGAGGTATTCACTCCCATGGACCTTATCAATGCCAAAACACTTTCATCAGTTATCAATTCATTTTTTGGCACCAACCAGTTATCCCAGTTTATGGATCAGACCAATCCACTTTCGGAGCTGACACACAAAAGAAGAGTTTCAGCTTTGGGACCGGGCGGTTTGTCAAGAGAAAGAGCTGGTTTTGAGGTACGTGATGTGCATTATACTCACTATGGTCGTTTGTGTACGATCGAAACCCCTGAAGGGCCAAATATCGGTTTGATTTCCTCACTTTGTGTTTTTGCGCGCATCAACAAGCTTGGTTTTATAGAAACTCCTTACATTCCTGTTGAAAATGGAAAAGTAAAGCTCAATGCTGAAGAAGTTTTTCTAAATGCCGAGGAAGAAGAAGACAAAATTATTGCTCAGGCAAATACCCCGCTTGAGAAAGATGGAACATTTTCAACGGAACTCGTTAAAGTAAGACATCTTGCTGATTATCCAATAAAAGATCGTAGCGAAGTCCATTTTATCGATATGGCACCTAACCAGATTGCCTCAATTGCTGCTTCTCTTATTCCTTTCCTCGAACATGATGATGCCAACAGAGCACTTATGGGATCAAACATGATGAGGCAGGCTGTGCCATTGCTCAGAGCCGAAGCCCCGATTGTCGGAACGGGGATAGAAGCACCTGTTGCTCGCGACTCAAGGGTGCTCTTAACAGCCGAAGGTGATGGAATAGTTGAATATGTTGACGCCAATGAAATCACCATTAGATACACCAGAATGGAGGACGAGCGGCTGGTTAGTTTTGATGATGATGTGAAGAACTATAAACTGGTTAAATTTACACGAACCAATCAGAATACTTCAGTCAATCTTAAGCCAATCGTTCGTAAAGGACAAAAAGTAACAAAAGGACAAACCCTTTGCGAAGGTTATGGTACACAAAATGGCGAACTTGCTCTCGGACGAAACCTGATGGTTGCATTCATGCCGTGGAAAGGATATAATTTTGAGGATGCTATCGTTATCTCCGAAAAAGTTGTTAAAGACGATCTTTTTACTTCACTCCACATCGAAGAATTCGTGCTCGAAGTACGTGATACCAAGCGCGGAGTAGAAGAGCTGACAAACGATATTCCGAATGTTTCGGCCGAGGCAACCAAAGACCTTGACGAAAACGGGCTTGTCAGAATAGGCGCTGAAGTGAACGAAGGAGATATTTTAATAGGTAAAATAACTCCAAAAGGTGAATCCGACCCAACTCCTGAGGAAAAACTTCTGCGTGCGATTTTTGGCGATAAAGCAGGTGATGTTAAAGATGCATCTCTAAAAGCACCCCCCTCAATGAAAGGTGTAGTTATAGATAAAAAGCTTTTCTCAAGGGTGATTAAAGACAGAGTAGCCAAAAGCAAGGAGAAAGATATCATTGAATCGCTTGAGAAAGATTTTAATAAACAGGCTGCAATCCTTAAGAATAAGCTTGTTGATAAATTGATGGTGTTGGTAAGTGGCAAGGTTTCGCAGGGTGTTTACAACAACTTTAAAGAGGAAGTTGTTCCTAAAAAAGTTAAGTTTGTCCAGAAAATGCTGCTTGGAATTGATTATCTGACAGTTAATCCACATAAATGGACCACAGACAAGGCCAAAAACCAACTGATTGCCGAAGTCATCAACAACTTTATCATTAAGTACAAAGAAATTCTAGGTGTATTTAACCGCAAAAAATTTGTTGCCACGGTAGGCGACGAGCTGCCTAACGGAATTGTGAAAATGGCGAAAGTTTACGTAGCCAAAAAGCGCAAACTGAAAGTTGGCGATAAAATGGCTGGTCGGCATGGAAATAAAGGTATCGTAGCCAAAATTGTGCGTCAGGAAGATATGCCATTCCTCGAAGATGGTACACCTGTTGATATTGTGTTGAATCCGCTTGGCGTTCCTTCACGTATGAATTTGGGACAGATCTATGAAACTGTTCTGGGATGGGCCGGTAAAAATCTGGGATTAAAATTCGCCACGCCTATCTTTGACGGAGCATCCATTGAGCAAATCAATGATTATATGAAAAAAGCCAACTTACCGGAAAATGGTAAAATTTTTCTCTATGACGGCGGTACCGGAGAACGTTTTCATCAACCAGCTACAGTCGGTTATATTTACATGTTAAAATTGCATCACATGGTGGATGACAAAATGCATGCACGTTCCATCGGACCATACTCTTTGATTACACAGCAACCACTTGGTGGTAAAGCTCAATTCGGTGGTCAGCGTTTTGGCGAAATGGAGGTTTGGGCACTTGAAGCTTTTGGTGCATCAAATATTTTGCAGGAAATTCTTACTGTGAAATCCGACGACGTAGCAGGCCGTGCAAAAGCATACGAAAATATTGTGAAAGGTGAAAATATGCCCAAACCGGGTATTCCTGAATCATTCAATGTATTGGTTCATGAGTTGCGTGGACTTGGTCTCAACATAACTTTTGATTAAAAAAAGTTTACCGCAACTTTTCGTTTTTCATTTATAATAATCTAAATACAATCCTTAATGGCTTTCAGAAGAGATAGTAACATCGTTAAAACCGATTTTTCACAAATAACAATCAGCCTTGCCTCGCCCGAAACTATCCTCGAACGTTCATACGGCGAAGTGCTTAAGCCGGAAACCATCAACTACAGAACTTATAAACCTGAACGTGATGGTTTATTCTGCGAGCGTATTTTTGGACCGGTAAAAGACTGGGAATGTCATTGTGGCAAATACAAACGAATTCGTTATAAAGGTATCGTTTGCGATCGCTGCGGTGTCGAAGTCACCGAAAAAAAAGTACGCCGTGAACGTTCCGGACATATTCAACTGGTTGTTCCTGTTGCGCATATTTGGTTTTTCAAATCATTACCCAATAAAATAGGTTCATTGCTTGGACTGCAAACCAAAAAGCTGGAATCTATTATCTACTACGAAAAATATGTAGTCATTAATCCCGGAATTAAAGCTGATGATGGGATAAATTACCTTGATTTTCTCTCAGAAGAGGAGTACTTCGATATTATGGAAACTATTCCTGTAGAAAATCAATACCTTGATGATAAAGACCCCAACAAATTCATCGCTAAGATGGGTGCTGAGGCGCTTTATGACTTGTTATCAAGATTAGATCTTGACGAACTCTCCTACGATTTGCGTCATAAAGCCCATCATGAAACTTCACAGCAACGAAAAGCCGAAGCCCTCAAACGGTTACAGGTTGTGGAAGCTTTCAGGGATGCTCGTAATCGCATTGAAAACCGTCCGGAATGGATGATTGTCAAAGTAGTTCCCGTTATTCCGCCGGAGCTTAGGCCATTGGTGCCACTCGACGGAGGCCGGTTTGCTACTTCCGACCTGAATGATCTTTACCGCCGTGTGATTATCCGTAACAACCGTCTTAAACGTTTGATCGAAATTAAAGCTCCTGACGTAATTATGCGAAATGAAAAACGCATGCTTCAGGAAGCTGTGGATTCTTTATTTGATAATTCAAGAAAATCCAATGCAGTCAAAACCGAATCCAACCGGGCATTAAAATCATTAAGCGACAGCCTTAAAGGTAAACAGGGTCGTTTTCGTCAAAACCTGCTGGGAAAACGTGTGGATTACTCAGGTCGTTCGGTAATCGTGGTCGGACCAGAGCTTAAGCTTAATGAGTGTGGTATTCCTAAAGAAATGGCGTCAGAGCTTTTCAAACCATTCATTATTCGCAAAATGCTGGAGCGGGGGATCGTAAAAACCGTTAAATCGGCAAAAAAGATAGTTGACCGCAAAGACCCGGTAGTCTGGGATATTCTGGAAAATATCATGAAAGGTCATCCCGTGCTGCTCAACCGTGCTCCCACACTTCACCGGCTTGGTATTCAGGCCTTTCAGCCAAAACTTATTGAAGGTAAAGCTATCCAGCTCCATCCGCTGGTTTGTACTGCATTCAATGCTGACTTCGATGGTGACCAGATGGCAGTTCACGTACCGCTTGGTAATGCAGCCATTCTCGAAGCACAAATCCTGATGCTTGCTGCACACAATATCCTTAATCCGGCCAACGGAGCACCTATTGCAGTGCCTTCACAAGACATGGTTCTTGGTCTTTACTATATTACTAAAGAGCGAAAGAGCCTGCCTGACAATCCTGTTAAAGGTGAAGGGTTCAAATTTTATTCACCAAAGGAAGTAATTATAGCTTACAATGAAAACAAAGTCGATCTGCATGCCAGCATACATGTGAGATTGCCTTTCACTGAAGCCGGGGAAACTGTTTATAAACTTACCCAGACAACCGTTGGCCGGGTGCTTTTCAACCAGGTCGTCCCTGACAAGTATGGGTACATTAATGAACTGCTTACCAAAAAATCCCTCAGGGATATTATCAGCGGGGTTCTTAAAAAAACCGACACTGCCACAACTGCAAAATTCCTCGATGATATCAAGGAACTTGGGTTTAAAATGGCATTTAAAGGTGGTTTGTCCTTTAACCTTGGTGATGTTATTATTCCTCCTGAAAAAGAATCACTTATCGAGCTGGCGCATCAGGAAGTCAGTGAGGTGCTGAACAGCTACAATCTTGGTTTTATTACCCAAAATGAAAAATACAACCAGATTATAGATATTTGGACACATACCAATTCACGCTTGACCAAAATCCTTATGGAGCAGGTATCAAAAGATAAACAGGGCTTCAATCCGGTCTTTATGATGCTTGATTCTGGTGCGCGTGGAAGTAAAGAACAAATCAGACAATTATCAGGTATGCGTGGTCTGATGGCAAAACCCCAGAAATCAGGAGCTGCCGGTGGAGAGATTATTGAAAATCCTATTCTTTCCAATTTTAAAGAAGGATTATCAGTACTTGAGTATTTTATTTCTACCCACGGTGCCCGAAAAGGTCTGGCTGACACTGCACTTAAAACCGCTGATGCCGGATACCTTACCAGACGTCTGGTTGATGTATCCCAGGACGTAATCATTTCTGAAGAGGACTGTGGTACACTTCGCGGTTTAACCATCACAGCACTCAAAAAGAATGAGGAACTGGTGGAAACGCTTTATGACCGTATTTTGGGCAGAGTTACGCTGCATGATGTTTATCATCCTCAATCAGGAGAATTAATTATTCCTGCCGGAGAGGAAATTACCGAAAAATATGCACAGATAATTGAAGATTCACCTATAGAATCTGTTGAAATCCGGTCAGTGTTGACCTGTGAATCAAAAGTGGGTGTTTGTGCCAAGTGTTACGGACGTAATCTGGCTACAGGAAGGATGGTTCAAAAAGGCGAAGCGGTTGGCGTTATTGCAGCACAGTCTATTGGTGAGCCTGGTACCCAGTTAACACTTCGTACATTCCACGTTGGTGGTGTTGCAGGTGGTAATATATCTGCACAATCAAAAATTGAAGCCAGGTACGATGGCGTTCTCCACATCGAAGAACTCCGTTCGGTTCCTACCAACTCTAAGGATGGAAAAGACTATTTCACTGTTATTGGTCGTTCAGCCGAAATGAGGATAATCGATAAACACACAGGTATTTCACTTGCTTCCCACAATATACCTTATGGTTCAACTCTTTATTTCAAAGATGAAGATGAGGTAAAAAAAGGCGATATAATCTGCACCTGGGATCCTTACAATGCTGTTATTATCTCTGAAGTGCCGGGGGTTCTGCATTTTGTCAATATCGAAGAAGGTAAAACCTATCGTGTTGAATCCGATGAACAAACCGGATATTATGAGAAAGTAATTATCGAGGCACGTCAAAAAGTAAAAAATCCCTCGATTGATGTTATCGGCCCCAATCAGGAGGTTTTGAGAGTTTACGACTTACCGGTAGGATCTCATATTTCCGTAGATGATGGTCAAAAAGTGAAAGCTGGTGATGTTTTGGTAAAAATTCCGCGTAACATCGGAAAAGCCAGCGATATCACCGGCGGTTTACCACGTGTTACCGAATTGTTTGAGGCCCGTAACCCATCTGATCCTGCTAAAGTTGCTGAAATTGACGGTGTGGTATCGTTTGGTAAAAAACTAAAACGTGGAAATAAAGAAGTTATCATCACTTCAAAAAGCGGCGAAGAAAAACGCTACCTTATTCCCACCACAAAACAAATCCTTGCACAGGAGAACGATTTTGTCAAAGCGGGTACTCCTCTGTCGGAAGGAGCTTTAACTCCTGCTGATATTCTTGCTATCAAAGGACCAATGAAGGTTCAGGAGTATATCGTAAACGAGATTCAGGAAGTTTACCGGCTGCAGGGCGTAAAAATCAATGACAAACACTTCGAAACCATTGTTCGTCAAATGATGCGTAAAGTGGAAGTGGAAGATCCGGGCGATACCAAATTTCTGGAAAATGAACTGGTAAACAAAATTGATTTCCAGGAAGAAAACGACTGGATTTTTGGGAAGAAAGTTGTAATTGATTCAGGTGATTCAACTTCGTTCAAAGCTGGCCAGATTATTTCGGCAAGAAAACTCAGGGATGAAAATTCTGCACTAAAACGTCGCGACAAACGGCTCGTCGAAGCACGTGATGCTCAACCAGCTACTGCCCGTCAGGTGTTGCAGGGAATTACCCGCGCTTCATTGCAGACTACGAGTTTCATTTCTGCTGCATCATTCCAGGAAACTACCAAAGTACTAACCAATGCTGCAATTAATGCAAAAGCTGACCAATTGATGGGACTTAAAGAAAATGTGATTGTCGGCCATAAGATTCCTGCTGGTACTGGTCTGCGCGAATATGAGGATATTATCGTTGGATCGAGAGATGATTACGAACTGCTGACACAACCTAAAGAAAGGTTTTAGAACTGATAACATTGAACTGCAAAACAACCAGCAGAGTTAGGTTGTTTTGCAGTTTTCAATAAATAATAAATCAAATATATGGAAACAAATCAACCAAATCAAAACAAGATTAATATAGAACTCAGCGAAGAAGTAGCCGAAGGTATCTATTCCAATCTTGCTATCATTACTCATTCAAGATCTGAATTTATCATTGATTTTGTGAAAATGTTGCCGGGAATACCAAAAGCAAAAGTAAAATCAAGGATTATTCTTACCCCACAACATGCCAAACGTTTGCTGAAAGCATTGCAGGATAATATCCGGAAGTTTGAATCCATGCATGGCGAACTTAAAGAATCCGACCAGGATCAAATGCCATACATGTTCGGTCCTAATGCCCAGGCATAAATCATATTTTCTCAGGAAAGCGGCACAAAATGCCGCTTTTTTGGGTTTTAATGGCTCCCCTCTGAAATTTTATCACAACGTAAATCCCGAAATTTCATAACAGGATTCTTTTTCCTTGGTTCAGCCTGGCAGATTCATCTTAAAATTGTTGAGTTTTTTTGAAGACAGTATTTTCATTTCTCCACAACCGGATAGTGAGGGTAGGATGGCAGTGTTCATAATCCTGGAAACTTCATTGCGTTAGAGTTTCCAACTGTTGAAATATCCTTGTAACCCATTTCTTAAAAAAGAATCATTTCATTCGATTTCACAAGAAAAACATAAATCGCATACTGGCTTTTGCAATTGATGTTAATTTATTTCATTGAATTTCATTCCGTTCAATGCGTAAATCTGAACTTTAAAGTTCACGTTTAATGAAGAAGCCTGAACAAAGCATACGCTTAACAATATTTAACGACATTCAGAATAATTAAAAATTTTCCCATGAGTTATTAAACCGGTTTAAAAAATCCTTCCAAAAATGATAGAAACGAATATTCGAGAATTAAATGAACGAATTCATCAGGAGAGCTCATTTATTGATCTGATCAACCTTGAAATGAGCAAAGTTATTGTAGGCCAGCGTCATATGATCGAGCGGTTGTTAATCGGGCTGCTTGCTGATGGTCATATTTTGCTTGAAGGTGTTCCTGGTCTTGCGAAAACTTTAGCAATAAAATCACTTGCTAACATTATCGAAGCCAGGTACAACCGCATTCAGTTTACACCTGATCTGCTTCCTGCTGACCTCATTGGTACCCTGATTTATAGCCAGAAGAAAGAAGAATTTGTTGTTCGTCAGGGGCCGATTTTTTCCAATTTCATTTTAGCTGACGAAATCAACCGTTCACCTGCAAAAGTACAAAGTGCGTTGCTCGAGGCTATGCAGGAACGTCAGGTTACAATTGGCGACCAGACATACAAGTTGAAAGAACCTTTCCTTGTTATGGCTACCCAAAATCCGATTGAGCAGGAGGGGACCTATCCTTTACCGGAAGCGCAGGTTGACCGGTTTATGATGAAAGTGGTGATTACTTACCCGGAGAAAGAAGAAGAAAAGTTGATTATGAGGCAAAATATTTCCGGTCAATTACCCAATACAAGTAAGGTGGTATCACCGGATGACATTGTTAAAGCGCGCTCGGTTGTACGGCAGGTTTATCTTGACGAAAAAATTGAGAATTATATCACTGATATCGTTTTTGCAACCCGCTTCCCGTCCGATTATAAACTCAAAAAATTTGCCGGTATGATTTCATATGGAGCTTCTCCGCGTGCTTCCATCAATCTCGCATTAGCCGGTAAAGCTTTTGCTTTTATCAAACGTCGTGGCTATGTAATACCTGAGGATATTCGTGCTGTTGCTCATGACGTTATGCGACATCGTATCGGATTGACCTACGAAGCTGAAGCTGAAAATATAACCACCGAAGATGTAATCAACGAAGTGCTTAACACCATTGAAGTTCCGTAGAATACTTATCAGCTGCCTGCCTTTAGCATAATAAGATCATTTCTTTTAAACGTATTGTTCAAAACGCTTTTGCATGAACGCTCAGGAAATATTTAAAAAAGTAAGAAAAATAGAGATCAAAACCCGTGGGTTGTCCAATCAGATATTTTCAGGGCATTACCATAGCTCGTTTAAAGGAAGAGGTATGGCTTTCAGTGAAGTACGTGAATATCAGTACGGTGATGATGTGCGCAGCATCGACTGGAATGTCACAGCAAGGTTCAATCATCCTTTTGTGAAGATTTTTGAGGAAGAGAGAGAACTTACCGTAATGTTGCTAATAGATGTCAGTGGTTCTAACGAGTTTGGGACCAAATCCTCACTAAAAGAAGACCTGATTACTGAAATTGCCGCTGTGATCGCCTTTTCCGCTATTCAGAACAACGATAAAGTTGGAGTGATTTTTTTTAGTTCCAAAATCGAAAAATTCATTCCACCAAAAAAAGGCACTTCACACATACTAAGAATCATACGTGAGCTTGTAGATTTTAAAACCGAAAATCAGGGTACTGATATCAGTGAGTCATTAAAATTTCTCACCAATGCCATAAAAAAGAAGTGTACTGCTTTTATACTGTCTGATTTTTTAGATAAAGATTTTGGCAATGCTCTTCAAATAGCCAACAGCAAGCATGATATGATAGCTGTGAGAATTTATGATCCCCGCGAAGTTGACATGCCCAACATAGGAATGGCAAAATTTAAAGATGCCGAATCCGGAAAAAATTTGTGGGTCGATACCTCAAACCCTAAAACCCGGCAGCTTTATAAAGAATGGTATGCAAACAACGAAAAACACGTCAAATGGATTTTTACGAAAAGTGGTGTTGATTCGGCCCATATCCAAACCGATGAGGATTATGTAAAACCACTGGTAAATATGTTCAAAAAACGAGAGTCAAGATTTTAATTTGCAAATGGATAAACACAGAAATCGGTTGAAATTTATCTTTCTGATACTCATGGTGTGGTTTCAGGTAGTTACTTTTTTGCAGAAAAGCCATGCCCAACAAGTTGAGGTAATTGCTTCTCTTGACAGTAGCAACATTGTGGTTGGCGACCAGATATCCTATAAACTCCAGCTGATTATTCCTGACAATTATCGTTTTACCTGGCCATCTTTTAATGATACACTGACTGCACATGTTGAAATTATAAGTCGTTCGGAAATAGATACCATACAATTAGGAGATGGTTTAATTGAACTGAAACAGGATTTTACTATTACTGCTTTCGATACCGGGTATTATTTAATCCCGCCGGTAAATATCAAATATAGTATCCCTGGTCAGCACGAAGAAGAATCAGTTGTATCGTCAGAGCCATTTTTACTCAATGTTTTTTCGATTCCGGTTGATCTTTCACAACCTAT
>RZYY01000078.1 GCA_009930115.1 Sphingobacteriia bacterium
TTTTTCAGGATTGTTTCGGATTGAATTACATTGAGAACTTATCATTATGATTTGCTTTCAATAGTTTCCCAGATAGCTTTTAAATCTTTACTCAGATCACTGTATGGCGCCCATTCGGGTATGCTTTTACAATTTACCATGGCATCAACCATTACCGGGTCAAAACGAAGTTTACCAGCAAAACGCAATCCGGCATGGTGGCAATAATTTTCAATTTCACCTGTTACATCGATATTCAGGTCAAATTTATTGATGAGCACCCAAGGATTAAGATTAAATTTTAAAGCTATCTCCACGGCTCTTTTCAGGTCATGCATTCCCGATAAGGAAGGTTCAGTAACGATGATTACTCTGTCAACACCTGAAATAGCAGAAATTACTGCACATCCTATACCGGGAGGGCCATCTATAATAATTTGCTGAATTTCATTTTCTTTTGCCATTTCCTTGGCTTTTGCCCTAACCATATTTACCAGTTTTCCGGAATTTTCTTCTCCGGGAGCAAGCCTGCCAAAAACCATTTTTCCACCTCTGAAAGAACCAGAATACATTCTGCTGCGATTATTTTCCTCCATTGTGATGGCTTCAACCGGGCAAACGCGTTCACACAACCTGCAGCCATCACATGAAACCTCCTCGATTACCATTTTCCCGTTGATCTCATGAATGGCATCAAAGCGGCAATAATTCATGCATAATCCGCAATCAGTGCACAGATTATAATCAATTACTGCTGTTTTGCCTGCAACGTACACCTTTTCGTCTTCTATTTTCGGATTGAAAAGGATATGCAGGTTAGCAGCATCTACATCACAATCGGCCAGCACTACATTTTCTGATAAAATTGCAAATGCAGCACTTATGCTGCTCTTTCCTGTGCCACCTTTACCGCTGATAATTGCTGTTTCCATATTCCTGTGTAATTTTTAAAAAAACAGAGTAGAGCTGATCTTCGAGTGCAGGCATTGTTTCACAGACTATCTGCCCGCTAGTGTAACCGGCAGCTATTTCCCGGCTGAAAGGAATTTCGAGCAGCAAAGGAATAGCCTCCTGTGATAAATAGGAATAAACTTCCTTGTCACCCAATCCTGCCCGGTTGATAATTACGCCATATGGCTTTTTAAGCTGTTTCAGGGTTTCAACACTTTGACGTAAATCACTCAGTCCAAAAGGCGTTGGTTCAGTTACCAGCAGAACAAAATCAGCTCTGGCTGCAGTTTGTATAAACGGACAGGAAGTACCAGGCGGCGCATCGAAAATAGCAATTTCTGTTTCAGGATCAATTTTGCTAATGGCTTTCTTAATGAGAGAGACTGGTGACATTACACCAATGTTTGTCCTGGCTTCAATAAAACGTGTTTTTTCTGCTGACTTGTAACCTGTAACCAGCCCGAGCGACACTGCTTTCTCAGTAATTGCGCCATATTCACATGCATAAGTGCACGCACCGCATCCCTGGCACAAATCTTCCATTACCTTGATAATTTTCATTTCAGGTAAATAAAAAATTGCCTGGTATTCACAGTATTCATAACACTTACCGCAAAAAACACACTTTTCAGCATCAATCACCGGCACCTGGTGTGTTACTTCTTCCTGCCATTCTTTTTCAGGGTTGAAAAAACCCATAACATTCGGAGCCTCTGCGTCACAATCGGTTATAGTAGCACGGAAACCTTTTTTTTCAAGGGTATGAAAAAGGTTGGTGGACACAAAAGTTTTTCCGGTTCCTCCCTTTCCGCTGGCAACAGCAATTTTAAGTGTCCCGCCTTTAGTCATAGTTTAGTCTTGTCTGTTGATCGTTCAGGGTTTCACTTATGGCTCTTTTTAGAAACGGAGTGTTCCAGGTATCCAATGCCTGATGGGTTATGAAATATTTTTCGGGAATAGGATGAGTACCAAAAACGACCTCCACACCGAATTTGTTCTTAATAAATTTCTCAAAATATTCCATGTAAGGACAGGGAGGATACCCAACCAGAAAACCTGTGGCAAAGTGAACATGTGTAATCCCGTTTTTTTTCATTTCAATAATAGCGTATTCAATATTTCCTCCGGGACATCCACCGCAGGTAGTGTATCCTGCAACTTCCACTTCCATGTTTTTGTATCTGGCAAAAGCTCCTTCGCGGTTAGCCAGTGAGCGAAAACACTTGCCTCCTGCACAATTGGCATAGCGGTCGCAAATGATAATTCCAACTTTCACCTTTTCCATGATTATAAATTTAGTTTTTATTTGAATGATGTAAACCTTTATTGAACACAACAAAATCTCCAATTCCAACACCAAGCATTTCGCTTACCAGATCGCATTTGACCATCAACAAAAAGAATATCCGCGGATCGTTTTCCCGAAAAAGCCCTTCAAGATTTCCCTGACCTTTTGCAATAACCAAATCTGCAGTTTTGAATTCGCTGAGAAACTCGGTACTGCAATTTCGAAGAATTGTGGATGGAGCATTAAAACCGTTATCAATTATCCGGGCAATTTTATGCAATCCGACAGTTACAGCATCTTTTTTGGTAGCATCGTTCAGTGCTGGCCCACTTTTCACAACAAATGTAACATTCTTGTGACTGATAACTTCGAGCAGTAAACGGTCGAAAACGATCTCTCCGGCATTATCACCAAGAAACAATACTTGTTTTGCATGTTGAATTTGTTCCTGCAACATCTTAGTATGATTGATGGCAAAATCAGCATTCAACACTTTTGTGATGGTTTTTTCGAGGTCAAAATTGTTGTATGCTCCATAATCCATGATATTCCCGGCGATAGACAGCCGGAGAGCAAAGTCAAAAGGATTGAGTGATTGCAGAACTTTAGGTTTCCATACATTGTAAAGTTCCATTGCAATGCGATTGCTTTGCTCCTTCTCCTGTTCAAAAGGATCGTTAATACCTGTCAGCCGGGCAAACTGTGTATTGAGCAATTGTTGAATTTCAGGTGTTAAGAGGTGATTATTGCTTTGTATTGTCTGGTAAAAAAAATCGAGAAATGTTTTTTGATTTGCTGCACTGAGCTGAAATTTCCGGAAAAGACGATGATATGATTTTAAAAAGCAGTTTACACATCTCTCGTCTATCTTTCCGGTGTTAATGTCTGCACTGGTGATGGTCATGATTTTCGTCGTGGTTGCAATAGTTAGCGGTTAGTTTTAATCTTTCCTGAAGAAATTCATATACCAGTTCCTTTGCCTGTTTTGTTGGAGCGCCAACAAAAACATTTATCATATTCTGGTTGAATAGCAAAATTGCCCGTTGCCCCATTCCACCGGCGATCACGTCAGTAATCCCCTGATCGGCCAACCAGCGTGGCAGCAGCCCCGGCTCATGTGGAGGCGGGGTTATCCATTTCTCATTGATTATTTCTCCATCACTTGTTTCGACAATTGCAAATTGGTCGCAATGCCCAAAATGAGCACATAATTGCCCATTTGCCGTTGGTATGGCAATACATTGTTTCATAAACCTCCTTTTAGATATTAAAATACTGTTTAAATTTTTCTTACCAGTTGCCACCGTTTCTGAAACGGTTCATGCGGCCAAATCCGCGACCAAAACCGCCACGTCCGCGGCCAAAACCGAATCCAAAACCTCTTCCGCGAAAATCATCGGAATTGTAATCAGCGGTATCACCGGAATTTTCAACATTTTTGTTTCTCAGGCTGGCACCAAAATTTGTGCACCTGCCCATTCTTCGTCCTGTCATGGGGCCTTCGCCCAAAGGACCACGTTGATTTAAGTTTGGCATGATGTCCTCCTTATTTAATTATTTTTTTGTTAATCACTTTGCCAGCTCAGATGTTGGTCTCAGGTAACCAACAAATTTTAATAAACAGCCTGCTGACCAATGGCCGGATACTAACGGCAATTAATTTGCCTGTTTTCTTTTGCCTCTTCCTTCGCCACCTCCTGACTTACGCCGGAGCCCCATACCTTTTCCAAGGCTTCCTGATTCACTGTCGGCTTTTTCCTGCCGGCATTTTCCTAACTTACGTCCTGTTCGGGGGCCTTTCCCCTCAGGACCAGTTCCGTCAAGTTTTGGCATAATTTTAATAATTTAATGGTTTAACATTTTTATGATTTCGTTGATGGTTTTATTGTCTTCTTTTAAAACCACCATTTGAATTTTCAAACTATCAAGCAGGGATTTAATTTTGATTCCAAACTCTCCTGAAATGATTTTCCCCACTTGCTTTGAAGCAACAAGTTGAACAGTAGCAGGACCTGCACCATTAACGGCTTCTTTATTGGGGTTGACAATAAATTCAACATTTTTTGTTTCCAGATCATAAATCGCAAAATAGGCACACCTGCCGAATCTTTGGTCCAACTTACTTTCCAGGCTTTTTCCCGTACTTGTGATAGCTACTTTCATAGATTGTGGATTTAGTTTTATTATATAACATTAAATTGATTCTTCCTTATTAAATGCTCATTACACTGCGGGCAAATTTCACTCCGGCACGGACTTCCGAACTGATGTACCTTTTCGTAACCACATTTTGGACATATGCACATGTCATTGCATCGCGGATTGTCTTCATAAATCTCTTCTATGTTGTTATCATAATTTTTAATATCGCGGCTCCCGCAAAGCGGACATTTTTCAAGTGGTTTTTCTTTCTCGGGATGATTGAAATAGCAGCCACAATTGCCACAGATATACCAATCGCTGTCGAAATAAATTTTCCCTCCTTCGATAACAAGCTGCTTGCCTTCAGTCAGTGCAGAAGCAATCTTCTGTCTTGCACGTGAATAAATGCGCGTCAGCGTTGGCCTCGAAACATCCATGGCCACTGCTGCCTGGTGCTGATTCATATTTTCATGGTCGCACAACCTGATGGTTTCATATTCTTCAAAATGTAATAAAATCTCGCCCATGCCCGGTTTGCCACCGTAAGGCTTGAACCCTGAAACAATCGGTGGTTTACTTATTTTTCGTAATCTTTTAGGTCGTGGTGACATGAATCATGAATAATTTTTCGCTGCAAAGATAATGAACATATGTTCATAATGAATATTTTTTTGAAAAAAAATTCATATCATTATTTATTGGTAAAAATTTGATACCTGTGAAACATTTTGTCGCCTCTAAAAAACAAAAACCAGACGCATCATCGTTGATTCGTCCGGTTTTTGCTTAAGTAGTGGGTAAACTAAAACTCACGAAGTTTATGACCATGGTGAGAAGTTTCGTCAGACACAAACCGACACTTATTTGTAAGTATTTTTAAAGTATTCAATTGTTCGTTTCAATCCTTCCTCAAGATGAACTTTTGGTTCCCAGCCGAGAATTTCGCGGGCTTTTGTAATATCAGGCTGGCGTTGCATCGGGTCGTCAGCCGGCAGAGGTTTGTAAATAATTTTTGATTTTGAATTTGTGAGTTTGATCACCATTTCAGCAAGCTGCAGAATTGTAAACTCGCCGGGATTTCCCACGTTAATCGGGCCGGTGATGTTATCGCCGGTATTCATCAGTCGGATCATGCCTTCGAGCAAATCATCCACATAGCAAAAACTGCGGGTCTGCATGCCATCGCCATACATGGTAATATCCTTGTTGTGCAGTGCCTGCATAATGAAGTTAGACACCACGCGTCCGTCGTTTGGGTGCATACGTGGACCGTAAGTATTAAATATCCTGATAATTTTTATTCTCACACCATTTTGCTTGTGATAATTAACAAAAAGCGTTTCTGCAGCTCGTTTGCCTTCATCATAGCAAGCCCGTTCACCGATTGGATTCACATGTCCCCAGTAAGATTCGGTCTGAGGGTGAATTTCGGGATCGCCATAAACTTCACTGGTTGATGCCTGTAAAACTTTGGCACGGATGCGTTTAGCCAGCCCGAGCATGTTTATGGCACCCATAACCGATGTTTTAACAGTTTTTATCGGATTGTACTGATAATGAACAGGGGAAGCAGGGCATGCCAGATTATAGATTTCATCAACTTCGATAAAATAAGGCATGGTCACATCATGCCTCACCAACTCGAAATAAGGATGATTGATAAGATGAACGACGTTTTGTTTTTGCCCGGTAAAATAGTTATCGAGACAAATTACATCGTGACCATCGCCAAGCAGGCGTTCGCAGAGGTGAGACCCCAGAAATCCGGCACCTCCGGTAATAAGGATACGTTTTCTCATTGATTTGATTTTAAAGTTTTTCGTTACTTAAACCTATGCAGAAATAATCAAAACCTGCTTCTTTCATTTCCTGCGGGTCGTAGATATTTCTGCCATCAAAAATCACATGCTTTGACATAAGTTTTTGCATGACTTTGTAATTGGGGAAACGAAACTCAATCCATTCGGTCACAAGCAGGAGTGCATCGGCATCAAGTAAAGCATCCAACGGATCTTTGGAATATTCGATAGCATTTCCGATACGATGTTGAGCTTCTTCCATGGCAGCCGGATCGTAGGCTTTCACTTTGCAGCCTGCTTTCAGAAGTTTTTCAATCAGAACAATAGAAGGAGCTTCACGCATGTCATCCGTTTGAGGTTTGAAGGATAAACCCCAGATGGTTATAGTAAGACCGGACAAATTTCCTTTGAAATATTTTTCAAGTTTGTGGAACAGAACGGATTTCTGATCTTCATTAACATCCTCAACTGCCTGAATTATTCTCAGTTTGTATTTATTTTCCTCACCGGTTTTTATCAGAGCTTTAACATCTTTGGGAAAGCAGGAGCCTCCGTAACCGATTCCGGAGTATAAAAATTTGTTTCCAATACGAGTATCACTGCCAATTCCTTTGCGAACCATGTTCACGTTTGCACCAACCAGTTCACAAAGATTGGCAATATCGTTCATGAAACTGATTCGGGTTGCCAGCATGGCATTTGCAGCGTATTTTGTCATTTCGGCTGAGGGTACATCCATAAAAATTACCGGATGATTGTTGAGAGTAAAAGGACGATATAATCTGGTCATAACTTCCCTGGCATAGTCAGTTTCAACACCAACAACAATTCGGTCGGGTCTCATAAAATCCTCAATTGCAGCCCCTTCTTTAAGAAATTCGGGATTTGAAACAACGTCGAATGTCAGGTTTTCCCCCCTCTTGTCCAGCTCTTCCTGAATGGCTTTCCGGACTTTTTTTGCTGTTCCGACCGGTACAGTACTTTTGGTAACTACAATCAGATGTTTGGACATATATTTCCCCACAGTCCGGGCAACATCCAGAACATATTTCAGGTCGGCACTGCCATCTTCGTCGGGTGGAGTTCCAACTGCAGAAAAAATCACTTCCATTTCGTTAACACAAGATGAAAGGTCAGTAGTGAAACTAAGCCGGCCACGTTCAAGGTTGCGTTTGAGCATTTCGTCAAGCCCGGGTTCATAAATCGGAGAAACTCCGTTTTTTAGTTTTTCAATTTTTGCTGTATCAATATCCACGCAGGTAACATCAATACCCACTTCTGCAAAACAAGCACCGGTAACCAGGCCAACATAGCCTGAACCCACAATTGCAATTTTCATAATTGTAAAATTTTAATTGATTAATTTTAAATGAATTATATAATTTATTTGGTTTCTACAATCAGTCGGCCTGCTCAGGAATAAAGAACTCGAAGCGAGCACCTCCACCGGCATTATTCTTAACATAAATGCTCCCATGATGTTTTTCAACATAATTTTTGCACACTTTTAATCCGACAGCAGTTCCCTTTTCTCCGGAGGTACCCGGTTTTGATTCCGCTTTTTCATCGAATATCGTGTGCAGATATTCTTCAGGAATTCCGACGCCTGAATCAATCACCGCCACATAAGTTTTTTCATTTTCCCGGTGAGCCGTTACAGTGACAGTCCCACCCGAATCAGTGTATTTTATAGCATTGTGAATTAAGTTGCGCAATATGGTACTGATCATGAGTCTGTCGCCAAAAATCTTCATATCGTCAGGTACTTCGCCAATTAGTCTTATGTTTTTACCTTCCGCCATGGTTTTGTAATTATCAAGATTTTTCAGCACTTCAGGTTTCAGGAGAAAATTCTGAGGGCTGAAACTCAGGGCATGTGACTGCTTGTGCGACCATGCAAGCAGTTCATTCATAAGTAAGGTGGTTTTTTCAAGATTTTCCATCACAATTTCCATATATTCCCTGAGAGTCTCCCTGTCCATCTGGTCAAATTTCTGCAGGGTAATCTTCAGAAGGCCATGACTTCCACCCACAAAATTGCGCAAATCATGCGCAACCATCGAAAAAAGTTTATTCTTTTCTTCATTCAGTTGTTTTAATTCAAGACCAGTTTGAAAGAGTTCTTTTTTCTGATAACTTAGCTGAATATGTGTTTTGATGCGTTGGAGCAATTCCAGTTTTTGAAAAGGTTTGGTGAGATAATCCACTCCACCGGCCATGAAAGCTTCAACGGTATCTTCGGGCTGACTTTTAGCCGTAAGGAATATGATGGGAATGTCTTTGGTTTCGTCATCCTCTTTTAGAATTCTTGCTACCTGTATGCCTGAAGTTTCAGGCATCATAATGTCGAGGAGAATAAGATCCGGTTTGCGTTCTCTGGTTGCTTTGATGGCCTTTTCTCCATTATCGGCTATGAGGATTCGATAATCATTCTTCAGCACCTCTGCAGCCAGCCTGAGATTGATTGGTTGATCGTCAACGATTAAAACAGTAGGTTTTTCGGGCAGCATAAATTATTGAATTAAATATTGGGAAAATGATTTAAACAATTGATTTAGTTTCTCAAAATCGAAATTTTCGTTTGCTACTTTTAATTCTTCAATGTAGTTTTTTAATCTTGTACTTTTTGCATGAGAATTCTGATTTTCGAGGTCAAAGATCAGGTTTTCTATTTCCATTATATCGAAGATATCGATGAGCTGATTAATGCGTTCATTGTATGAGGAAACCACTTCCTTCAAGAATCCCGTATCTTCAGAAAACAGCGTTTCTTTTTCGTTTATTTCAGATGGTTTTATTTCATCCATTTGTTCATAATGAAGAAATTTCATCAGAACTTTGATCAGTTTTGAACGAGTGATCGAAGTTTTTTCCAGCAATTCGCTGAATAATTCCCTATAGTTAAGCATACCAGGATCAAAAATATTGGTGGTATAAGCAATTACAGGTATTTGTGATGTTTCAGCATTGGTTTTCAGTAATCTGGTTGCTTCGTAACCGTCAATTCCCGGAGGCATATTGATATCCATAAGAATTAGGTCCGGGGCTGATTTTTTTGCCATTTTCACTCCCTCTTCACCGCTTTTAGCATGATAAAGATTCAGGTTAGTATTTTCAAGAAAACTTTGTGCTATAATGAAATGTTGGATCATATCATCCACCATCAGCAATTTTTGTCCCTTAAAAACGATATTTTGAATCTCCTCAATTTCTCTGCCCGGCAGTTTCTTATCAACAATATTCACCTTATTAAGGTGAATAGTAAAAGCAGAGCCCTTACCCAGTTCACTTTCGAGTTCGATGGTTCCGTGCATGATAGCAATGATGCTTTTCAAAATGTAAAGACCAAGTCCTACTTCACCACCAGGTTTGGTAAATACTGTTCCGGGACGTTTAAAAAACTGAAGTATTTGATTTTTAATTTTCTCTGAAATTCCTATACCTGTATCTGCAACAGTTATAGTCAGGCTGCAAAGGTCAGAAGGCTGAATGGTTCTGACAACTGAAGCTTTTATTGTAATGTTCCCTCTTCGGGTGAATTTTACAGCATTTCCGACAAGATTAATCAATGCATGTTTAAACCTGCGCTGATCGAGAAGGAGCAGTGGTAAATCGCCAGGTATTGAAGTGTAAATGGCTAAATGCTGTTTTTCTACGACAGGCAGAAATACCTGTTTTATTTCTTCAACCATGTCACGAAGGTTGGTTACTTCCAGTTGGGTTTCTTTGGAGAGTTCAAGTTTTGAAAGCTCAAGAAGGTCATCAAACAGACCGAGTAATGCTTTTCCGCTCTGGGCAACAATCTGAAGCTGCTGCTTTGATTTTTCTTCTTTTGTTGTCGTCAGTACAATTTCAGAAAATCCCAGAATTTCATGAAGACGGGTTTTGATTTCGTGACCCATGTTAACAAGAAACTCGCTTTTTGCAAGATTTTCAGCAATCGCTTCCTGTCGGGCCTGTATCAGTGAGCTTTCATAATTCATCCGGCTGATGCTGCCAGCTATAACATCAGCAGCAATTTTCAGAAGTGCTATGGAAGATTCATCCCACCTGATGTTTGATTGATTAGTTATAAAACCGGCAAATCCGATTAACAACCCGCCAAAAAAGAGGGGCACAGCCAGAATTTTTTTACGGGAAGTCGTGATGTCTGTCCAGACTTTGGGTATTTGCGCATTTTTGGAGTCCCAGGAAGAGTCGATGCAAATATATTCGCCCTTCTGTAAATTTTCCATCCAACCGGGGAAATCATCAAATGGCAGATCCTGTAAACGACATTTATCAGGATTAATGCCTTTGCAACACCATTCGAAAGTATTTGAAACTATCTTTTTTTGATGGTCAATCTGAAAAATGAATGAGCGTTCAGCCTGATGTAATTCACCCATGGTTCTCAATGCATTATGGATTTCCCTGCCCATATCATCAACCTCTGAGTGGATCAATTGCCCTGAAAGCTTTACTATAGCATTGTAAAGCTTTGTCATTCTGTTGTTTTTCTCATGAAGCAATTTTGTTTGAGTAATGTCATGTATTGACCCAAACATTTTTTTACAGTGTTTACCGGGAATTTCGGGATAACCTGCAGATCGTACCCATATCTCCCTTCTTCTGGCTGTGACTATCAGTACTTCTTCATCAAAGGGGACTCCCTCTTCTCTTGCCTGCTGCATCAACAGCTTAAACCGGACTCGTGTATCGCCATCCTTAATAAAACCAAATACATTTTGAAAATCAGGGATATAATCTTCAGGCAAATCAAATATCCGTTTAGTACCGGAAGTCCAAAACAGTTCATTCTTTTCAAAATCCATTTCCCACCCGCCGACATTTTCAACCATTTTGATTTCTTCAAGAAAAGTAAGCACTTTTTCCATTCCTTTCTGTCTGAAAGAAAGGCCGGATAAATCAAGTGTTTCTGTTGGTCGGGCTGATTTCATGATTGTAAGGATTTACTTCCGTTTAGCTTTGTCCCATGCCCCTTTCTGAGGACCAGATACAAACCGTCGGAAACCAAAGATTGCTGCAAGATTCATCATACAGAAATAATAAGGAACAAACAGAATTTTCATCCGGGTTTTTTTGTTTTCGAGGTACCAACCGGCAAATGCTGCCAGATAAAAAAGCACCTGAAGCAGAAACAATACCTGATAAAAGACACTCCCACTGAAAACCAGAAAAAAATTCAGAATAAACATCAAAATAAGAAGGAAAGGTGTAGCTACCCATCGTAATACCCGGTGAGAGAAATATTGAAAAAACAGGGTAAAATTCCTGAAAGGAGTTATTCTGCCGGCAAGTCGTTTAACTGATTGCCAGCCACCAGCACTGATTCGAACTTTGCGAATCCATTCATCTTTAATACTGGCCGAACCTGTTTCCATTGCATAAGCTGAAGGTTCGTAAACAATCCTGTAACCGTCAGCGGCAATTTCCATTGACTGGATAAAATCATCCAGAAGGGTATCTTCGGGCATAGGGCGATACAATGAGGTGCGAAACGCAACCAATTCTCCTGCAGCTCCAACAGCGGAATACAATTCCGAATCAAGTTTTTTGAGAAATGATTCATATTTCCAGTAAATACCCTCACCCGCCGTAGCAGTATCTTTTTCGTCAGCAAGCACACGTTTTTCTCCTGATACACAACCAGTGTGCGGGTCAGAAAAATGACGGACGATATATTTTATCACTTCCGGATTGAGGATCGTATTTGCGTCTGTAAATACCACTATTTCAGAGGTGATGTGTTTTATTGCCCGGTTTTCGGCAGCAGTTTTACCGCCCCTGTGGTTTTCGTGCAAAACTTTAATACCGGGATATTTTTTGAGTACTTCTGTCGAATTATCTGTTGACCCATCGGTAATAAAAACAATTTCAAGTTTGTCGGCAGGATAGTCAATAGCCCGGCAATTTGAAACTTTGGCATCCAGTATCGGAGCTTCGTTAAAACATGGAATCACCAAACTAACAAGGGGTTGGTAGTTCTCATCGGGTATCTTTTTTGCTGAAAAGAGCCTTTTGATAAGTACCAGGCAGTAAAGTAAGATGCCATAGCCAAGAAATGCATAGAAAGTGATAAACAAACTTATCCAGAAAAGTATTTCCAAAGCTTTCATAATTTTTTTCTGTTAAGACATACAAAACTAAATCAATGAATTTTATAGATTGTTTTTCAAATCAGTGTAAAGGTTAAGCAATTTTTTTGCAGATTCTTCCCACGAGAATTTTTCAGCCTGAGCAAGACCCTTGCGTTTTAATGTTTTCCTTAATTTTTCATCTCCGGCCATTTCAAGTATTTTTTCAACCATATTCTCAGGTGAAAACGGATCAACATATAGAGCTGCATCGCCACCTACTTCGGGCATGGAAGAAGTGTTGGAAGTAATCACCGGTGTGCCACAAGCCATTGCTTCAATGATGGGGATGCCAAAACTCTCCCTTTTACTGGGGTATAGATAAAAATCTGCCATTGAAATCAGTGCCGGCATATCTGTGTTATTTATGTATCCGGGAAAGTGAATGCGACTGATAAGAACATCCAACCCGGCTTTCTCAAGATACTTTTTCACGATTTCCCTGTCAAAATCCCCCACTACCAGATGATAATCCAGATTGCCTGTCTGCACTGCTCTGGCAAAAGCAACAATAGTATTCTCACTGTTTTTTTTGGGATCGGTATTCCCTAAAAACATCAGATATCGATCAGGCAGATGATATTTTTCCCTTGCTGTACTTAGCAGTTCGGGATCAGTAACTGGCCTGAAGTGCCTTCCCACTCCGTTGTACACTACATGCAATTTTCCGGAAAGGGCAGGAAAGAGTTTGAGAATGTGATCTTCTTCAAATTTTGAAACGGTTATGATATTTTTTGCACTTTTAAAAATCCGGCGAACCACAAAACGACGGTAAAGATTTCCAAAACGCTGATAAGGAGTATATCCTCCGGCCAGCAAAGGGTGTTTGTCGAAATAGATAATATCATGAACGGTGACAATAAGCGGAATTGCTGTTTTAACCGGAGCCGTGTTGGAGGTACAATGCATCAAATCGAGTTTGCATTTTGCAGCTTCACGTGGCAGGAGCACCTGTTCCCAAACCGGATAAGCACCACCAAAAGAAATAATTTTCACGTTTTCCGATTCATTCAGGCAATCCCTGTCTTCACCGGTATTCGTAAATATAAAATACTCATTTTCTTTATCCAGTTGCTGAAGTGTTTTCACCGATTCGAGGGCAACCATATCCATTCCATGCTTTTTACGCCTGAATATCCGCTGGGCTTCAATTCCTATTCTCATAGTTTATCATTTTTTTGTTTGACTGTTACATCACCGTGAGGGGTATGTATGAATGTTCTGTTGGCGCCTTTGAGTTTGAAAAGCAGTTTGAAAGTAGAAAAAATTCCTGAAGGAAGCCTGACAAGAGCGCTGATTAGTTTTTTATTGTAATAAACTGCCGGAACAGCTAGAATGATGGATAAATATCCAATTATCCAAACCGCAAGCCAGTAAGAAAAAGACGGAGCTTCGCCGGGGAAAAGGGAACACAAAAAACAAAGTGGTAAAAGCGCAAGTAACATAACCCTTGGAATGATGGCCATTTGAAATACTTTATCGAAATAATCGAGGTTTCCTCTGGTGAATAAATAAACTAAACCAGAAAGCGCATGATGGCGCAGGTAGTTGAGCTGAGCTGAAAGCCATCTTTGGCGCTGTTTTTCGAAGACCTCGGTTTGCTTTACTTTTTCATCATAAACAACGGCTGATTCGGAATAATCAATCAGGATGCGATCTTTCAGCAAATTCAGCTCCATCTCTTTGTCAAAACCTCCGATAGCTTTTATCTTTGCCATTAACGATTTATAAAGATTGAAATCCAGGCCCATTCCCGATCCGATAATCGCAGAACTTAATCCCAAAACACGGTGTCCCTTTCTAAAAATGTGATTGTTGATAGCTTCACTAATTGCATCAAGAAGCGCCATTGGTGTATCGGTGTTTTTAGCAGTTCGCTGTCCCTGAACAACTTTAAACCCCCGGTTGAAAGCGCTGTTCATTCGCAATAAATAGTCTCCGGCAGCTACATTGTCGGCGTCAAAAACAACAGCAATGTCAAATGATCCTCTGGTTTCTTCAATGGCCCGATTAAGCGCCTTGGCTTTGGTACTTTTTTCGAACTTCACCTCTACCACCTGAAGTGGTAATGTTTTCAAACTTTCAATGGTTGTTGGCTGAAGCGAATCGGCAATGACTACAACATGAAACAGGTCAGAAGGATAATCCAGCTTTAGTGCTTCTTCAGCCGTTTTTAGAATCACTGCATCTTCCTTGTAGGATGGTATGTAAATGATAAAACTGTTTAATCTTTCATCCTTCTGCCCGGGCTTTTCCCTGTAAAATATTCCGGCGACCGAGAAAATCAGCAGGTAAACCACCTGAATGAGAAGAATCGCAAATACAATACTGCCTAAAATCAAACTAACCAAAACGTATATTTCAGTCATGTAGTTCGTTTTTTATCATGTTCAAAAGTAAATTATTTTCAATTGCAATCAGCAGTTCACTTCAAATATTTTAACAAGTGAAAATAGTTTTGACGGTAATCGAAAACATTTAACTGGGGTCTGCTGAAAAACTCAATTCTTGATTAAAAGCTGATTTATCAGGCAGCAACCGGCTTTGTATTATCGAAGATGTCGAAAATATTTTTATTGGATACCCTTGCTGGTTGCAGAAGAATCGAATTTTCAAGATACCTTGCTGAAAAATTTTCGAAATATTTCAATAAAAGGC
>RZYY01000236.1 GCA_009930115.1 Sphingobacteriia bacterium
GGTGTATGCCTACCACCTTCTTCTTTTTTAAGGATATAAACTTCTGCCTTAAAATTCTTGTGTGGTTTGATTGAACCCGGAGCAGCGACTACCATACCTCTGGTGATTTCCTTTTTATCAATACCTCTGAGCAGGATACCGGCATTGTCACCAGCTTTTCCCTGATCGAGAATTTTGCGAAACATTTCAACACCGGTAACAACAGATTTCAGTTTTTCAGCACCCATACCGATAATTTCAACCGGATCGCCGGTATGAATAATACCTGTTTCGATACGACCGGTGGCTACTGTACCACGACCGGTAATAGAAAAAACATCTTCAACAGGCATAAGGAATGGTTTGTCCTGATCACGGTCTGGTAGTGGAATCCATTCATCGCAGGCATCCATCAGTTCAAAAACTTTTTCAACCCATTTTGGTTCTTTGTTTAAAGCACCGAGAGCGGAACCTCTGATAACCGGAGTATTGTCACCATCAAACTGATAGAAAGTGAGCAGTTCACGAATTTCCATTTCCACCAGATCAAGCAATTCTTCATCGTCAACCAGGTCAACTTTGTTCATAAAAACCACAAGTTTAGGCACACCAACCTGACGTGCCAGCAGGATATGCTCACGGGTTTGAGGCATAGGACCGTCAGTTGCTGCAACCACGATAATAGCACCGTCCATCTGGGCAGCACCTGTTACCATGTTTTTAACGTAGTCAGCGTGACCGGGGCAGTCAACGTGTGCATAGTGTCTCTTTTCAGTCTGATATTCAATATGTGCAGTATTAATGGTAATACCTCTTTCTTTTTCTTCAGGAGCATTATCAATCGAATCGAAAGATTTAAATTCTGCAAGACCTTTATCTTGTAAATTCAGCGTAATAGCTGCTGTTAAAGTTGTCTTGCCGTGGTCAACGTGACCAATGGTTCCAATGTTAACGTGTGGTTTGGAACGATCAAATTTTTCTTTTGCCATTTTAAAAAGTTATTAATTAGGTGTTTAAAATTAAGGTTATTAAAAAATTGAGCCAATGACGAGAATTGAACTCGTGACCCCTTCCTTACCAAGGAAGTGCTCTACCCCTGAGCTACATTGGCAATTACAGGAGCGGAAGACGGGGCTCGAACCCGCTACCTACAGCTTGGAAGGCTGTCGCTCTACCAGATGAGCTACTTCCGCAGTTTGTGTTTTTCACAAAAAAAGGATTTCAAAAAACATGAAATCCCTCTTTTCAGGATTTGCATCGTTTTGCAAAGAACTAATGGTGGGGAGAGGAGGATTCGAACCTCCGAAGGCTTCGCCAACAGATTTACAGTCTGCCCCATTTGACCGCTCTGGTATCTCCCCGATGTTTTGCATTTGTAAGTGACTCCTGCTTAATCAGGAGCCGATGGACGGACTCGAACCGCCGACCGGCTGATTACAAATCAGCTGCTCTACCAACTGAGCTACATCGGCTAATATTCAATATGTTAAAGACCTAAAAAAATGCAGCCCTTTTTTTAAAAAAGGACTGCAAAAGTATAATTGTTTCTGATACTGACAAAACTTTTTAAAAATTATTTCGAAAAAGTTTAACTGCGTCTTTGTTTTTCTTTGTAACGTACAATTTGTTTACGCAGTGCATCCGCAGCGTTATCAACTGATTCTTCAAATGATTTTGATTGTTTCTTGGCATAAAGTTCGCTGCCTCTTACATTGAGAATAACTTCGGCAATCTTATTATCAGCACTGTCGTTGTTATCCAGTTTGAGTGCTACCTCGGCGCTGAGCACTCCATCGTAAAATTGGGAGAGCTTCTCAATTTTTTCATTGATAAAATCTTCTAATTTTCGATCTGCTTTGAAATGAATGGACCTGATTTCTATTTGCATATGCTTTCCTCCTGTTTATTTTGCTCTTGGATGAGCGTGTTTATAAATGGATTTCAAATTCTCGTTCGTATTATGGGTGTAAATCTGGGTAGCCTGAAGATTCGAGTGCCCCAAAATTTCTTTTATTGCATTAATATCGGCTCCATTGTTAAGCAAACTGGTGGCAAAACTGTGCCTGAGTACGTGGGGGTTTTTTTTCGAATTTGTTGAGACATAACTCAGATATCTTATTACAATCCGGTAAATCAGTTCAGGATACACTGGTTTTCCTTTTTTTGTGACAATTAAATAAGGTGTAAAAGAGGTCGTTTTGTTCAGTTCAATCTGACGCAGTTGAAGGTAATCATTCATCAAACCAAGTGTACGACTTAAAAGGGGCACTAATCTGGATTTATTCCCTTTCCCAAATATTCGCATTACCTGGCAATTCATGTCAATGTCATTTACTTTTAAATTAACCAGTTCTCCTCTTCGCAACCCTGTTGTATAGAAAAGCTCAACTACAAGTTTATCACGCAGTCCTTTAAAATCATTGCCGAAAAAATCATCAGTAAGCAAGGTTTCCATCTCATGATTTTTGATGAAGGATGGGAGTTGCGGCTTAACTTTCGGAGTAATTACTTTGTGAACAGGATTAATGTCAGTCATTTTCGAGCGAATCAGATACCTGTAAAACGCATTTATTGAAGCAAGCTTCCTCCTGATACTTCTGCTTGAAACATTGCTTTGCATCATTTCCACCACCCATGATCGGATGTGGTGATGATTAGCCTTTTCAGGCTGTAAACCGTCGTATTGCATGGTCAGATAGTTGATAAACTGATTCAGATCCAGTGAATATGCTGAAACAGTGTGACTTGAGTACCGCTTTTCAAATTTTAAATAAGTCAGATAACTATCAATCACTTGCATAAAAAAAGAAAACTTTAGTTTTCAAAGATAAGATGAATTATCCAGAAAACAAAAGTTTTCCAATAAATATTTTATGAATTTCTATGATTCTTCCTGATTTCTTAGCTGTTGTATGTAAATAGCCCTGAGCCTTTCTTCACGGTTTTTCACTGAGGGTTTTGTAAACTTCTGCCTTTCACGCAATTCTCTTACTACACCTGTTTTTTCAAATTTGCGCTTGTATTTTTTAAGCGCTCTGTCGATGTTTTCACCTTCTTTTACTGGTACAATAATCATAGATTTTTTTTCTGTTTTAGTTATGTATTATTGAAATTTCGAGGTGCAAAAGTAGTTTTATTTTTCAGATTAAAAACAAAACAATGAAATTTTTTATGAATCCTGTTCAAATTTAAGCTATTAGAAATTTTTTA
>RZYY01000079.1 GCA_009930115.1 Sphingobacteriia bacterium
AATTTTGCAGCTTTGCAATACCGGCGATCACATCGTTTCAAGCCGAACTACCTATGGCGGAACCTTTGCTTTTTTGCACAATTATCTTCCCAAGTTTAATATCAATGTTACTTTTGTTGATATTACCGATCTGGAAGAAGTAAAATCGGCCATCAGACCCAACACAAAGCTGATTTATACCGAATCTATGACTAATCCGCTGCTTCAGATTTCAGACATTCCGAAGCTTTCGGAAATAGCACATCAAAATGGCCTCAAATTATTGGTTGACAACACGTTCACACCTCTGATCGTTACTCCGAAACATTTGGGAGCTGATGTTGTACTTTACAGCCTTACCAAATTCATTAACGGCAAAAACGATTGCGTTGCTGGTGCCATTTGTGCAGATAAAGATTTTATCAATTCACTAATCAATGTAAACGATGGAACAGCAATGCTTCTCGGGCCGGTTCTTGATCCTTTCAGGTCATCATCCATATTAAAAAACATGCATACCCTGCATATACGCATGCAGCAACATAGCCGAAATGCCATGTATCTGGCCGAAAAACTTTCAGGCATCGGACTAAAAGTGAATTATCCCGGTCTGCCAGACCATCCCGGTCATAAACTTTTCAAAACACTTATGAATTCTGAATACGGATATGGCGGAATGTTCTCCTTCGATGCCGTTACTGCTGATAAAGCTGCCGAAGTCATGGAATCAATGGAAATGGAAGGAGTAGGATACCTTGCAGTAAGTCTGGGTTATTTTAAAACTTTGTTCAGCAATTCAGGCAAAAGCACCTCATCAGAAGTTCCGCAGGAAAAACAAAAGGCGATGGGGCTTTCCGAAGGATTGGTAAGGTTTTCTGTAGGACTTGACCACAACATCGAACGCACTTTTGAAAAAATTGAAAAGTGCATCAGAAAAGTTGGACTATTATAGGAGAAGCTGTTCAACAGATTTTTAAGATCAACATATTAAATTAAGGTTGTCTCAACCTTCGTATTCTGGCAAAATGTCTGGAATTTCAAAGCAAAAGCATTGAATAAAATAAAAGAATCAATGCTTTGCATCTTCCGGATGTTTGAAATTTTTGCAGAAACCCTAAAAGTAAATTTTAGAACGACCTACTTATCTTTATCATTGATGACTGTCTGGCAAGTGGTTTCGGCAAAGTCCGGATTATTCAGGATTTTTTCATACTAATGCCTTGGGGTTACAGCAGGATACTATTTTTGAACAAAAATTTACTACAAAAAAGTAAGAACTTCTCTTCCAGTAGCAAAAAGAGAGCATAAAACCATTTATAGAAAAACCAGCACTACTCCACTTTAATATTTGAAAGAAAATTTAGTAGTTGGTTAAGTAAATAATTTTGTCACCGGGAGGAACATTTATTTGATTACATTTGCCCTGCTTAAATAAGTTCACAGTTTATGATGAAAATCCAATAATATGACAAACTACGCTGAAATTGCTGATCAAATGCTTGATAAAGCTTTACTTGCCGGTGCATTGTTCAACCAATTCGATCAATACCTTACTGATGTAATTGTAAAAAAAGTTTATGAAGCCGGTTTTAACAACAGGGTAAAACTGGCCAGAATGGCAGCTGAAGAAACTGGCCTTGGTATTTGGCAGCACAAAGTAATAAAGAATGTTGCAGCCACACATCTGGTTTACGAAAGCATAAAAAACGAAAAAACTGTTGGCATCATCAGTGAAAACGATGCTGAAGGAATTACAGAAATTGCCCAGCCCCTGGGTCCCATATTTGCAATCATTCCTGTGACCAATCCCACCTCTACAATCATGTTCAAAGTACTGATTGCATTAAAATCGAGAAACCCGATTATCATCAGCCCGCCACGAAAAGCTGTAAAGTCTTGTACTGAAACAGTAAGGATATGTTACGAAGCTGCAATGGAAGCCGGAGCCCCCGAGGATTGTATTCAGATGTTGCCTCAGCCCGATCGTGAATTTTCAGCACTTTTCATGTCTGATCCGCGTACAGCTTTAATCCTTGCAACGGGTGGAACCGGACTGGTCAAGGCAGCATACAGTTCGGGCAATCCGGCTTTGGGTGTTGGTCCGGGCAATGTGCCGGTATTCATCGATACAAGCGCAGACATACCTTTCGCTATCGAAAACATCATCCAGTCCAAAACATTTGACAACGGAACAATCTGTGCCAGTGAGCAGGCCATTGTGTGTGAAAAAGAAATTTATCCAAAAGTTAAAGCTGAGCTGGAAAAGCAAGGATGCTATTTTCTTCAGCACGACGAAACAGAAAAACTAGAAAAAATTGTTTTCAACCGCGAAAAAGGAATTATGAGTGCTGATGTAGTTGGTCAGCCTGTCAGCAAAATAGCAAATCTGGCTGGCATTCATCCCCCTGAAGGCACTAAAATTCTGATCGCGCGTCAGGAATTTGTAGGAACTGATTACCCGCTCTCCCAGGAAATTCTGGCACCTGTACTCGCTATCTATGAAGCTGCTGATTATCATGATGCCTGCAAGATTTGCATAGACCTCAACTATCTTGGAGGAATCGGTCATACAGCATGTGTTTATGCCAATGATGATGACCGTATCAGAGAGTTTTCGCTGCTGATGAATGCAGGACGTATCAACGTGAATACTCCCTCGGCACAGGGAGCAGTTGGCGGAATTTTCAACAGCCTGCCCACTTCCCTCACACTGGGTTGCGGATCGGGTGGGAAAAATATTACTACTGAGAATATTACCGCACGACACCTCATCAATGTACAGCGAATGTGCCGCCGAAGAGAAAACACAAAATGGTTTTCAACTGATTCGAATCTGCTGTTTGATGAACAGACTGATGCCGTTAAATTTTCAGCAGAATATCATAAAAATCATTAAATACCAAATAATTATGCTTGATTATATTTACAATTCAGAAACTAATGTATTGAAATTTAATTTTCAGGGCAAACTTGATACCACGGCAAGTATCGGGTTTAGACCTGAAATTGATAAATTATTGACCGAAATGATGGCTGGCAGCCATAAACAGCCTCTATCAGTCAATTTTGATTTCCAGGCGGTTGATTTCATTACCTCCGCATTTGTCGGAATATGCGTGTCTACAGCAAAAAAAGTAGGCAAAGCAAATTTCTCCATCGCCAATACCAATCCTTTCATTAAAAGAACATTTAAAATAGCCGGTCTTGACAGGGAGCTTAATGTAAGTTAACCAGCCGAATGATCGCATACTATCATTAGTATATCCCAATAAAACTAAAGGTCAATGCTTTGAAACACCCTGAAAAATTCAAATAAACCTTATGTCGGATTCCTGCAAAAAACAACTGACCATCCTCAATAAATTTGAACAAATACCTGATGTAGAAGAATTTGTTCTCCAGACAGCCTCCAACTGGAAGATTGATCCTGAGATTATCAATGAGCTGGTACTTTCGACAGAAGAAATTGTATCAAACATTATCAATTACGGATTCAACGATGTGTCAGAAGACAGGGAAATCAATATTTTGATGATGAAAGACGAAACCAAAATAAGCATTATCATCAAAGACGACGGAATAGCATTCAATCCACTCGGGAAAGAAACCCCTGACTCGATAGAAAAGCCTGTTGAAGAACGTGAAGCCGGAGGGCTCGGGATTTATTTCGTCAAAGAATTGATGGATCACGTTGATTACCATCACGAAGGAAAATTTAACCTTTTGACTATAGAAAAGTTTATTACCAAAAAATAATAAATCAGGAGAAAAACTAAATGGCAACCTATATCCGTGATTTTAATCCTTACAGCAATGAAATGGAGCAATTAATCGGTGGTCTGGAAAAAACTCCGGGAACATGCATTTTCGTGGACATTATCAATTCGACCTCAGATAAATACGAAAGCTCGCCACAATCGTGGATCAGAAAAATTAATAACACTTTCAACTTTATTTTATTTCTGAACGACTTCCCTGATTATGTGGTAAAAGGTATCGGAGACGAAATCATGCTTTACCTCCCCGATGCAGCCATGCAAAACCATTTTGCATTTGAGAACAGTTTCATGTTACTCCAGGAAATTTATTCTACGCTTGAAAACCTTAAGAATCATCCACGAAAAGACATGTTTTATGAGTGTAAAGTCGGTATACATTATTGTCAGGATGTTTACAACATAACTTTTTTTGAAGGGGTGAACGATTATTATGGTACCGACATTGACCTTGCCGCACGATTAATGAAAAAAGCCGCATCAGACAAAATAATCATCAACGAAGCATTTTACCAAAAGGTAATGGAAAGTTTGAAACTAACAGGAATTAATCCCGGTGATACTTTTGTGAATAATATCTCCGAATCCCTGAAGGATAATTTTAAAGGAGTTCCTTATCCTGTTCCCTTCAGAGAGATCAGCATTAAATCTGATGATGAACTGCAACATTGATCTGTTCAGGCAGTTTCCAAATCGTCAGTGCATTTTACGTTTGATTTTTTCCTTTAAGAACTTGCCAGTAAAAGAGTTATTTACATCTACCAGTTGTTCAGGAGTACCCTCAAAAATGATTTCACCTCCTTTGTCACCCCCTTCAGGTCCAAGATCAATAACCCAGTCAGCGGATTTTATAATTTCGGGATTGTGCTCAATAACCAGCACTGAGTGACCATTCCTTAAAAGGGCATTAAATGATTCCAGCAACTTGCTGATATCATGGAAATGTAGTCCTGTAGTAGGTTCATCAAAGATGAAAAGGGTTGGTTTTTCCGATGATCCTTTAGTAAGAAATGAAGCCAGTTTAATGCGTTGAGCTTCCCCTCCCGACAATGTACTGGAAGACTGCCCCAGCTTAAGATAACCAAGGCCAACATCCTGTAATGGTCTTAGTTTGGTTTGTATTCTCTTTATTACTGCTGAAGGATTCGTTTCATCAAAAAATTGCAAAGCTTCATCCACAGTCATGTCGAGCAAATCACTCACATTCCTGCCATGATAATGAATATCAAGTATTTCATCTTTAAATCGTTTACCTCCGCACGCTTCGCAGGTAAGATAGATATCAGCCATAAACTGCATTTCGATTTTCACTTTGCCTTCTCCCTCACATTCCTCGCATCGTCCTCCGGGAATGTTGAATGAAAAATATCCCGGACTGTAACCTCTCACCCTTGCCAGTTGCTGATCGGCCAGTAATCCTCTGATGTCGTCCCAGGCTTTGACATAGCTGGCTGGATTTGATCGCGATGAACGGCCAATAGGGTTCTGATCAACAAATTGTACATCTTTAATTAATTCCAGTTCACCTGTTAGCCTGTCAAATCTTCCCGATTTTTCGGTATAGCCTCCAAGATGACGGCTGAGAGCAGGGAAAATAATCCCTTTGATCAGTGAAGATTTTCCCGATCCGCTTACGCCGGTAACAACAGTGAAAATATTAAGCGGAATCCTTGCAGTGATATGCTTTAAGTTATTCTCATAGCAGCCCTGAAACTCGATAAAATCTTTCCATTTTCTTCTGCTTTCCGGAACCTCAATACGAAGCTGACCATTGAGATATCCTGCTGTAAAGCTATGTTTATCGTTCAATAAACTTTCGAGATTTCCCGAAAAAACTACCTGACCTCCCTGACTTCCGGCCAATGGGCCAATGTCGATAATTTGATCAGCAGCGCGCATAATCTCTTCATCGTGTTCCACAACAATTACTGTATTCCCAAGATTTTTCAGTCGTTCAAGCACGCCAATCAATCGCTTTGTATCACGAGGATGCAAGCCAATACTGGGCTCATCAAGAATATAGGTTGATCCGACAAGACTGCTACCTAATGATGTAGCCAGGTTAATTCGTTGTGATTCCCCTCCCGAAAGGCTGGATGAAAGACGATTAAGCGTAAGGTATCCCAATCCGACATCACAAAGAAATTGGAGACGGGTGCGGATTTCTATTAATAGGCGTCTTGCAACTTCCAACTCATAATCAGACAATTGCAAAGTCTGAAAAAAACTGCTCAGATTTTCCAATGACATTAAAACCAGGTCGCTGACAGACTTTCCTCCAATTTTCACATAACTGGCATCTTTACGCAATCGTGTGCCTTTGCACTCGGGACAGGTTGTTCTTCCCCTGTACCGCGAAAGCATAACCCTGTATTGGATTTTATAAGTCTGTTCTTCAACCTGCCTGAAAAACTCATTAAGCCCTTCAAAATGCTCATTTCCGGTCCAGAGTAATTCTTTCTGCTCCCTGGTAAGTTGATAATATGGTTTATGAATGGGAAAATCAAATGCCGAAGCAACCCTAACCAGTTGATCTTTCCAGAGTCCCATTTTGTCGCCTTTCCAGGGAGCAATGGCACCCTGATAGACTGACAAGCTCTTGTCAGGAATTACCAGATCTTCATCAATCCCGATTATGTTTCCAAATCCTTCACAACGTTTGCAGGCTCCATATGGATTGTTAAAACTAAAAAGATTTACTGAAGGTTCTTCAAAAATAATCCCATCAAGCTCAAATCGATTTGAAAAAGTATAAGTTTTATAACCTTCAGCATCAAAAACATGCACATAACATCTGCCTGATCCTTCATAGAAAGCTGTTTGAACTGAGTCGGACAGCCGGGTTCGCTGGTCTTTGTCATCATGCAATACAGTCAGCCGGTCAATGACAAGCTGCAGATCATCGGGTTCCGGGCTTTTTGTTTTTTCGTCACTATTCGGTTCGCTGTTTTGGAGCATGGAAAGCAAGTCCATTTTTCCCTTATCACCGAGCAATTCTTCAATTTTAATTATTCTGCTGTTCCAGAATACACGGGTAAAACCCTGCTGCAGCAAAACGGCCATATGATCCTTTAATTTTCTTTTCAGGCTCAGGTTAAAGTTGCTTGTAATTAACACTGAAGTATGTTCCGGAAGATTCTCCGTAAAATCCACTACATCTGTTACATTATGACACTTTACTTCATTTCCCGAAACTGGAGAATACGTTTTTCCAATGCGAGCAAAAAGCAGTTTGAGATACTCATAAATTTCCGTTGAAGTGCCCACAGTTGATCTGGGATTGCGAACATTTACCTTTTGTTCTATGGCAATAGCAGGAGAAATTCCTTTGATAAAATCCACTTCCGGTTTTTGCATCCTTCCCAGAAACTGACGTGCATAAGAACTCAGACTTTCGACATACCGACGCTGACCATCAGCATAGAGAGTATCGAAAGCAAGTGACGATTTGCCCGAACCAGACAGGCCGGTGATTACAACCAGCCTGTTACGTTCAATAGCCACATCGATATTTTTCAAATTATGAACCCGTGCCCCTTTTATCAGAATAAATTTTTTGGGATCAAGTTCCTCAACCTTCAAAACAGGCATAACTTAGTTAAAAATGGTATGTTTTTTGAGAATTTTCCGGCAGAAAATAATCTTAGCCAGTACGGCAAATGTAAAAAAAATTTGGTGGTAAAAAATTTTAGTGTACATTTGCACCAACATTTAGTGAATTTTTAAAAAATTAAATTTCTAACCAAAATTCAGGAGGACAGGTTATCGAATAAAATTTTACTCTTTGTTTACATAAATCAAAATAGGAAACTTGTATGAAAGCCCAAATTCCCTCAGACAAGGAGTTAATTAGTAAGTATTTGGATGGTAACCATTTCTGCCTTGAAAAGCTCATCCATCGTCATCAAAACCGGGTGTTTGCTTACATCCTGATGGTTGTAAAAGACAAACAACTTGCTGATGACATTTTTCAGGACACCTTTATTAAGGTGATTAAAACCATCAGGTCTGGTGCCTACAAAGAAGAAGGAAAATTCATCCAGTGGGTTATGAGAATTGCACATAACCTGATTATTGATTATTTCCGAAAATCCAAGCGTATTCCTGTTATTGATAATGATAACAGCGAGTTTGACATTTTCGATACCATCAGATTCACCGACCCTTCTATCGAAGAACAAATCATCACAGATCAAATTCACGATGATGTCAGAAGCCTCATTGAGCTACTGCCCGAAGAACAAAAAGAAGTACTCTTTATGAGGCATTACGCCGAAATGAGCTTCAAAGACATTGCCGAACAGACAGATGTAAGTATTAATACTGCCCTTGGCCGGATGCGCTATGCGCTGATTAACCTCAGGAAACTCATCAAAGAAAAAAATGTAATTCTTACAAAATAGTCCTTTCAAAATCTGTCAGAAACGAAATATTTCTTCCTGAAGAAGCGTTTGCTGTTTTGTTAAATGATTCGTTCAACAAACAAATCAGCCTATGCAAAATTTTAACACTCTCAATGATCTTATTCTGTTTGCCTGCAGTGAGTCCCATCTCTCTGATGCTGAAAAATTCAGAAAAGTATCCCTGGAAAGTCAAAAGTTTTCCAAAGAATTTCAGGCGATCATCACAGTTAAAAACTACCTTAGCAGCGCGCAGATCGGGCCAAGCAAAACAGTTCTACAAAACATCATGGGTTTTTCGAGGGCATTTTCAGTGACCAAAACAAGGTCATCAGGCAGTTTCAGTTTACTGCTCAACTAACCCGGCGAAATTCTCCGCAAAAAACCAACAGAGCCGCTCAATATATCGGGCGGCTTTGTTAGTTTTGCAAACAAAACATTATCCATTGACAAAAAAAGAAAGATTCAGGCAATTTATCGAATATTTCAGTGCAAACCAGCCTGAAGCCAACACCGAGCTGCATTATTCCGACCCTTACCAGTTACTGGTCGCAGTAATTTTATCAGCACAATGTACCGATAAACGTGTCAACATAATTACACCAGCATTTTTCAGCAAATTTCCAAATGCTGCAACTCTTGCCAAAGCCAACTTTGATGAAGTACTTTCACTGGTTAAAAGTTGTTCCTATCCGAACAACAAATCAAAACATCTGATTGGCATGGCTCAAAAGCTTATGAGTGATTTTGGAGGGCTTGTTCCGTCAGAAATCGATGAATTACAAAAACTTCCGGGAGTAGGCAGAAAAACAGCCAACGTAATTGCTTCTGTTCATTTTCAAAAACCAGCCATGGCAGTTGACACCCATGTTTTCAGGGTTTCTGCCCGATTGGGATTGACAACTAACGCCAAAAATCCTCTGGACACAGAACAGCAGTTATTAAAGTATATTCCTCAGGAATTTGTTTCCAGAGCACATCACTGGTTGATCCTGCACGGAAGGTATGTTTGTATTGCACGCAAGCCAAAATGCAGTGAATGTAAAATCAATTATTTTTGCAAATACTATCAAACAAAAATTCTTCAAAAAAAAGAAGATTCATAATAAATCTTAAACAATGAAACCTTAAGAGCTCTGATTGTTTATTCTGCATCAAACCAAAAAAAAGAAAACAATGACAGAACTTCAGATTGGAAAAAAAGCACCAGCATTCAAAGCACTTGATTACACCGGAAAGTCAATCAGCTTATCAGATTTTTCAGGAACCAAAGTGATTCTTTATTTTTATCCAAAAGCAGACACTCCTGGGTGTACAGCAGAAGCATGCAATCTGCGGGATAATTATGATGACCTGATGAATAAGGGCTATAAGATCATTGGTGTAAGCGCTGACAAAACTGAAAATCAGAAAAAATTCGCTGAGAAATTCAACTTACCGTTCCCACTTATTCCGGACACTGAAAAAGAAATCATAAAAGCATACGGAGCCTGGGGCGAGAAAAAAATGTACGGAAAACCCTATGAAGGTATCCTGCGAAAAACATTTGTGATTGACGAAAGAGGGATGATCGAAAAAGTGATTGAAAACGTAAAAACCAAAGATCATGCTGCGCAGATTCTTCAGGCAATGAATAATTAACAATTTTTAAACCAAATAGTGATGGCTAAAGAAAACCTTGAATCGGCCGACAAATTAAAAGCCGAAAAACTCCAGGCCCTCGAAAGAACGCTTGGAAACATCGAAAAACATTATGGAAAAGGAGCTATAATGAAATTGGGTGACTCCCCGATCGAAAATATTCCTTCTATTTCAACCGGCTCCATTGGCCTTGACGCTGCATTAGGCGTAGGCGGTCTGCCCAAAGGGCGGGTAATCGAAATTTATGGACCTGAATCCTCTGGTAAAACTACACTGGCGATTCATGCCGTTGCAGAAGCACAGAAAAAAGGTGGAATAGCTGCATTTATTGATGCTGAGCATGCTTTCGATCGCTTTTATGCCCAAAAACTCGGAGTTGATATTCAGAACCTCTTGGTTTCACAACCTGATAATGGCGAGCAGGCACTGGAAATTACCGAGAACCTGATCCGCTCCGGAGCAATTGACGTAATCGTAATTGACTCAGTAGCTGCACTTACCCCAAAAAGTGAAATTGAAGGTGAAATGGGCGACTCCAAGATGGGACTGCAGGCACGCCTGATGTCTCAGGCACTCCGCAAACTAACCTCTACGATAAGCAAAACAGGAACAGTTTGTATTTTTATCAATCAACTGCGCGAAAAAATCGGAATAATGTTTGGCAATCCTGAAACTACCACCGGAGGTAATGCTCTGAAGTTTTACTCCTCAGTCAGACTTGACATTCGTCGAACCAGTCAGATCAAGGATGCCGAAAATGTTAGCGGAAACAGGGTTAAGGTGAAAGTAGTCAAAAACAAAGTTGCTCCACCATTCAAAAGCGCTGAATTCGATCTCATTTATGGTGAAGGCATTTCGAAACTCGGCGAAATTATCGACCTTGGTGTTGATTTCGACATCATTAAGAAAAGTGGGTCCTGGTTTAGTTATGGCGAAACAAAACTGGGTCAGGGTCGCGACGCTGTCAAAAAATTACTGGCAGACAATCCTGAACTTGCCGAGGAACTCGAAACAAAAATTCGTGCTTATTTAAAAGAAAAAGAATAATTGCTCAGGATTTGGTCCCGGCAGATTTGATTAATTATCCCAAAATTTGCAGACAAACGAATTTCTTTCCAATTACGAAACAAGGAATTCAAAATGTTGCTTATTCGAGTATAATGACAACTGATTTGATTCATTTTACTTCGGTTAGTAAACCAGATGGAAATATGTTTTAAGCAAAATTTCTTCGATAATCGTCATCAGCACGGCCGGTTGTTTATCTTTGCAGCCCGGAAGAAAATAACAACAAAGCAGTGTCCCTGAAGAATCACATTACCACTAACTTAATTATCAAAACACAGCTTGACGAGAAAATAATCCCACAGTGGGAGCATTTTATCGCATCTCACCCTGATGGTTCAGTATTACAATCATGGTTTTCTTACAGGCTGTTTGAAATGACTGAAAACTTCAATCCGGTTTTCATCAGTTGTCAGAACAGCGAAAATCACTTAATCGGAATTTTGCTGGGCGTTCTGATAAAAGAAAAAAGTTTCTTAAAGAAGCACTTTTCATCGAGAGTAGTGGTGTATGGCGGTCCGCTGATCAATGAAGATTATCCTGATAAGCCTCAGATTTTTCAGGCATTAATTAAGAACTTGATTGAGCTGGTAAAACGAAAATCTATTTTTATTCAGTTTCGTGCTTCTTATGATTTGTCCGTTTATTCGGAAATTTTTGAAAATTATCGGTTTAAATGGGTACCTCGGCTCAATTTGTTGATTGACACATCAGACAAATTGAACTATTATTCAGGACTATCTGCATCAAAGCGGAGACAGATTCGAAAATCACTCAGCAATGGAGCAAAAATCATCGAACCCTCAAATATCAACGAGGTAAAATCATTTTACAAAATTCTATATACCCTCTATAAAGAAAAAGTCAGAAAACCATTGCCAGACTGGTCATTTTTTGAATCCTTTTACCATTTGATTCAAACACAAAATAATGGAAAGTTTTTTCTTATAGAATATCAAAACAAAATTATTGGCGGGATTATGTCACCTTACATGCCTGAGAAATCAGTATTCGAATGGTATGTTTGCGGGCTCGACAACGAGTTCAGGGATAAAGGAGTTTTCCCTTCAGTTTTGGCAACCTGGGCTGCTATCGATCATGCAGGTAAATCAGGTTGTCGTATTTTTGACTTTATGGGTGTTGGAAAACCTGATGAACCTTATGGCGTACGTGATTTTAAAATGAAGTTTGGAGGTCGTCAGGTTAACTATGGTCGCTATATCAGGATCAACAATCAGTTTTTATACGCGTTTGCCGAGTTGGGATACAATTTTTTAACATGGATTAAAAAAGTTTGACTAAACTTGCTGAAATTATGCTTCTTTTCTTATTTTCGCTATATAAATGAAGGTGCATGAATAAAAAGTTACTCTTTGTAATTGTTGATGTCGTTTTTCTGATTGTTTCTTTTTTGCTTTTTGCCTGGCTCAAACCTGGTACCAGAGCGGTAATCCTTCCACAATATATCAAACCTTTTGTCTTTTTTCTGCTCATCTGGGTAAGTTCTTCACTTGTTACAAAAAAATACCTTCCTTACAAATTCAGGAATAAAAAAGAAATTCTTGACATTATTCTTAAAGCCAATTTTGCAAGCCTTGCAGTTGTTGTTTTATTAATTTACACATTCAAGCTCTTTTCTGTTTCACGACTGATGCTTTTTGGTACAATTTTCTTATCCACATTTCTGGAAATATTCTCGGCCTGGATTTACAACATCGTGCTCACCTCCCCTGCTTTAGAAATTGAAAACGGGAACAGATTATTCCCGATTAATACTTACGATTTCAAAACAAGAAAGAAATCCATCATTTCGAAAAAGAAGCAAAACAGAGAAGGTAAAAAGAATATTACAACCGAATTACTTCAGGTAATTGGCCATGAATACGGGAATGATGTCAGGGATTTAATAAATAAATATTTAGAAGATGCCCCTGGAAAAATCCAAATCGTCTCCACCACAACCCGTTTTAATATTGAATCACTCCCGGAAAAAAATTATGATTTTCTGATAAACTTACACAGGATCAATGATATAAGATGGCTCAATAAATTTTTTGAGACAGTGAATTCAAAATTGTTTCATGATGGGATTTTTATTGGTAAAGCCGAAACATACAGTTTAAGAAAACAAAGGATTCTGCAAAAATTCCTTACTCCATTTAATTATTTTGTATATTTTTTTGATTTCATCTTCAGGAGGGTATTTCCAAAACTACCGGTTTGCAAGCGGTTTTATTTTGCAATTACCAAAGGCAGAAACCGGGTTCTGTCGCGGGCTGAAACACTTGGCAGACTCTATTCATGTGGTTTTGAAATTATTGATGAAAAATTCATTAACAATGAACTTTATTTTGTTGTCATCAAAAAATCAGCACCATTATATCCTGAAGCTCCAACCTATGGACCACTCGTCAGATTGAAAAGAGTGGGAAAAAACGGCCGGCTTTTTTACGTTTATAAAATGCGTACCATGCACCCTTATTCGGAATATCTGCAGGAATATGTTTACCATCAAAACAATCTTGAAACAGGCGGAAAATTTAAAGATGACTTCAGGGTAAATACGTTGGGGAAAATAATGCGAAAAATATGGCTGGATGAACTGCCAATGATTCTGAATGTTCTGAGGGGTGATATGAAACTTGTTGGGGTTCGGCCGTTGAGCAATCACTATTTCGAGCTTTACAATGAAGAGTTGAAACAAAAGCGGATCAAATACAAACCCGGACTGGTCCCTCCTTTTTATGTCGACTTACCCGAAACGCTTGATGAAATTATGGATTCTGAGGAGAGGTATCTGAATGCCTATGAAAAAAGCCCTCTGAAAACCGACCTCAAATATTTCTTTCTTGCCTGGAAAAATATCATCTTCAAAAGAGCACGCAGTAAATAGCCTGACAACATGACAAAAAGCATTTCAAAACACATCATTAACACCATCGGGAATTGCATGATCAGGCATATTCATATTATCCGACTGCTGATAATTGTTTACTTCATTCTTTCCGGTGCTTATCTGTCGGTTTTAGCTCAGTCGCTGACCGGTACAACAGGTTATTACAACATCCCCTCAGGAGAAATCAACGAAGATAAAACTATTTTTGCAGGAACTAACTTATTATCAAGAGAATATAAGAAATGGGGCAGTCCGGATCATGATGCCATGAACTTTTTTGTTACTAACAGCTTTATGCCATTTTTTGAAGTATCTATTCGTTTCACACGAATGATCGGACTTGATGATTATAGTTCAACAGTCGGAGACAGAATGGCTTCCATCAGATTCCGAGCGTTAGGGGAAGAGAGATATTTACCCGGAGTGGTAATCGGATTTCAAAATTTTTTTACTACACTGAACACCGGCAGCGCATCTCATTTTAACTCCACCTACATTGTGGCGACAAAAAATATTACTTTACCCCATGTTATACAAAATATTGGAGTTACAGCCGGTTATGGTTCAGAACTATTCACTGCTGCCGACTATCAGTTTATTGGCTTTTTTGGCGGGATAAAAATTACACCTAAAAAACTCGATTTTCTTGAATTAATCGCTGAATATGATGCGGAGAAATGGAATGCCGGTGCCAGGGTGACAATTCTGAAACATTTGGTTCTTCTTGCTGGTTTTGAAGGATTTAATGCCTTTTCGGGCGGAATAAGTTACAAATTTAAGCTGCCCTGATCAAAAAACCTCAATCATTGTTTTTTTTCGTTCTGAAATCATTCTTGAAAAATATCCGAAGAAAAAATCTCAAGCTTTAATTCTCAAACAGACAAAAGACATTCAGGATGCAGGGCTTGCTTATAATGGTAAAACACAACTGCACACTGACGGAAAATGCCCATTCCAATGATTCTTTGAACGATAAAAAGCTTGTGTTTCCTCTACAAGATACGTCTGATCAGATATGGCTGAAGTATCATTTTTTGAATGATTCTTCGTCATTGTTCTCCTCAACAAAAAACCCGATGATAAAACATTGAATATCACCGGGTTTACTTTTTAAGTTGCAGCC
>RZYY01000080.1 GCA_009930115.1 Sphingobacteriia bacterium
GATAAATACTGGCCTCCTGTTACCAAAATTGATGATGCCTACGGTGATCGCAATCTGATGTGCACCTGTCAGGCTTTTCAATCAATCGAAAGTTAGTGTTAATCCTTAAAAAGCAGATTGATCTGTATTTTAATAATTATGTTGCATGTTTAAAATTCTTCACCTGGAAACTGCTACCCAGCGCTGTTCTGTTGCCTTGAGCGAAGGGGAAAATATACTTGCATTAAAAGAGAGTGATGAAAAAAATGCACATTCACAGGTTATTACGGTATGGATCGATGAGATATTTCATGAGTTCAATCTGCAGCCGTCAGGCATTGATGCTATAGCCGTGAGTATGGGACCAGGTTCCTACACAGGACTACGCATTGGCGTTTCAACTGCCAAAGGGCTGTGTTATGCCTTAGATAAGCCATTGATTGCTGTAAATACGTTGCAATCAATGGCTGTTGGGATGATTGCTGAATTTTTCCCAAATAAATCTGACTTCAACGAAAAAATGCTTTTTTGTCCAATGATCGATGCCCGCAGAATGGAAGTCTATTCTGCTTTGTTCGATAGTAATCATAGGCAGGTACGGGAAATAAAAGCTGAAATAATTACCGGGGAATCATTTAAAGAAGAGTTTGAAACCCAAGAAATTGTTTTTGGAGGAGATGGTGCTGAAAAATGCAAAACTTTTTTTACTGACAGAAATAAAGCTCATTTTTTGGACCATTTTTATCCTTCAGCAAAGTTTATGGCAGAGATAGCTGTTGAGAAATATGAAAAAAATGAATTTGAAAATGTGGCTTATTTCGAGCCCTTTTATCTAAAGGATTTCATCGCTGCTTTGCCAAAAGTAAAAGGATTGCATTAATACGTTTTGCGGAGGTGGTTTATCCGGAAGAATATCTTTAGCTATAATTCGGATTGAATTGAGGAAGCAATCCTTTTAATAAAACCTGTAACTGATTCCTGTGAAAAAGGAGAAGGAATAAGGGTGTGCATTAAAAGGGCTGTCTGGATTTACAGCATTTAAAGCATATTTAAAGGTTGGATCAAAATTTATTGCGACTTTGTTGGAAACTGAATATTCCAGACCAATACCCATCAGGCTGTTGTAAATCATTGGGCTAATATTTTCAACTATGCCGGTTTGGAGCTTCTCGCCATTGTTTTCGAAGTAAGATCGGTTGTTAACCAGAATTCCCGGGCTGATTCCCCCCATCAAATGTACTGAGAACCTGCTTTTGATTAAGTTGTACTGCATAATCAGCGGGACTTCAAAATAATCCAGATTTTGGATAAAACTGCCTGCAACCAGGTAATTTCCGGAAAGGGAATCTTTTACCGAAACCTGCTGTTCCACCATAACAGCTTCAAATTTCTTTGGGTTAATCATAACTTCCCCGGCGGAAGTTGCCAGCTTGTACATACCATTGCTACCAGGGATTGCAGCAGCAAGTACTTCACTGTTTGCTTGTCCGATTCTCGATACATACATCCCTGATCCAATGCTCCATCGCTTGCTGAGTCGATAATTCAGGCTTATTCCGCCGGCAAGGGTTACTATCCCGCTTTCAGTTTCATTGAAGTAACTATTTCCGGGGTTTTCAAATCCTTGTTGTGTATTGTTTTCACCCAATAATCGAAATGAATAGAGCGGAGAAAATTGTCCGCCGATACTCCAGTTTGAAGCAGATTTGGGACTTATCGGATGATTTTCAGCATATTCATAATCAAAATCTGCCAATAGCATTGCTTTAAGAAAATCAGGGTCTTCGAAAAGCCTGTTTTTTGCCGGGGGGTCATTTTTTACAGTCTTTTTGCTTACAGCAATTTGTTTTAACGCTGGCAGGGTTCTAATGGTGATTATGTTTGTTAAATTTCCGGCGATAGCCGATGATTCAATAATTGATTGGTCTGAAAAAACAGGATATACTTTTGTTCCTTCTTCAATTATTTGAGCTGATTTTGAGCTTTCAGGGATATTTATTGATTTTTCCGAAGCAGCTTCTGTTTTAACGGATTTATCGTTGACTAATGAGTGTTTTTCTGATGTTGTTTCTGTTTGTTTAGATGAATTGTATGCATCAGTTGGTTTCTCCTCAGGAGCATTGGTAATTTCATTAAAAGCATAAGGATTATTTCCAGGTTGATTTATGTCAGTTTCTGAAATACTTTGTTTGGTTTCTGATCTCTGAAATTCAGATAAGAAGTATCCGGCAGAAAAAGTAAGAAGCAGGAGAATGGAAGCAGCAACAGCACGCCACATCCATGCTGTAAATGAATGTTCTTTGTGCAATCCTGCATGCAACCTGTTCCAGGCGCCTTCGGGAGCTTTTACTTTGTGATTGGCAAGTAATTCTTTAAATAATTGGTCAATATGTGATTTATCGTCAAACATTAAATTTTTTTGAAGAAACTGAAAAATAGGTTTTGACTTTATGTTGCAAAATCGCTCTGGCACGCGCAAGATTGGATTTTGACGTGCCTTCGGATATGTTGAGCCTTTCGGAAATCTCCTTGTGAGACAAACCTTCAAGAGCATACAGGTTAAATACCATCCGGTATTGGGGGCTAAGTTCCTGAATCAGTCCAATCAGATCATCTGCAGTAATATTACTTATAATATCTTCCCGATCAATACTGTCAAAAAATTCAAATTGCTGATTATCGACTAAATACAAAGGATTTTTTTTTCGAAACTTTTCGAGTGCGGTATTCACAAGTATTCTTCTGATCCATCCCTTAAAAGAACCTTCACCTTTAAAACTTCTGAGATTTTGAAATACCTTAAGAAAGCCTTCGTGAAGTGTATCCTCTGCATCTGCACGATTGGTAGAATAATAAAGGCAAACAGCAAACATTTCATCAGCAAAATGATTAAATAATTCCTGCTGTGCTTTACTATTACCTTTAATGCATGCTTCGATGATTTTTTGTTGATCCAAATCTCGATGGAATTTGTAATTTCCAAATTTAAGTCAAAACATTCAAAGAACGCTGTTAAAAGTTTAATATTAGACGTGCTTTTAAAAAATATGGTTGCGTTGGCAAGTTATTCTGGAATTGTTTTTTTAGTTTTTTGAAAAAATATATTCTTCACGCAACCAAATGTTCTGCTCTTTCATCTTACACTTAAAACAGGATAAATCTTATGAATTCTATCAGAAATTTACTTTTGGCAATCAGTAGTTTCGAGAAGTTGAACCTCAGTCCAAAAGTTTCATTTTATGTTTTACTTGCTGCTTTTATCATTCTGTTGATTGCTACTGAAAGTATCATTAAGCAAACATTTATTCCTTTATAGAAAATATGACTGAGTAGTTTTTTCATGGTATTAACTTTAAGTTAATGGAATTGGTTTGATTTTGAAAAAAATAAGCCGCAGACCCGAAAATCTGCGGCTTTGTTTTTCAGAAAGATTAAAAGTTATAATTTTATTTCTAAAGGTATTTAACTGAATAGCAGAGTGTGCAAATTTCTATTATCAGTCAAGGGTTTTGAAACAAAAGACAAAAAGTGGGTTTTGCCTTGTTTTGATAATAGCTTATGTAAAAAAAGCTGTCTCTCATAGATCATGTTTTGAAAGATCAAAAAGCATCATTTCAAAACAAACTGAGACAGCTTTTTAAGTGCATGATTAACAATTAAATTATTTAATCACGCCAAGCTCTTTTCCGACTTTTATGAAAGCATTAATTGCCTTGTCAAGGTGTGCAGTTTCATGTCCGGCCGACAACTGAACCCTGATGCGTGCCTGACCTTTGGGAACTACCGGGTAGTAAAAGCCTATAACATAGATCCCCTCTTCAAGCAGTTTTGCTGCCATAACCTGTGAAAGTTTGGCGTCGTATAGCATAACTGCGCAAATGGCTGATTTTGTTGGTTTAATATCGAATCCGGCGGCGGTCATTTTTGACATAAAGTACTTTGTGTTTGCATGCAGCTTGTCTTGTAGTTCGTGGGTTTCGGCCATCATGTCAAACATTTTTATTCCGGCTTTCACCACTGAGGGTGGAATAGAATTAGAGAAGAGATAAGGTCTTGAGCGCTGGCGCAAAAGTTCAATAACTTCTTTTTTCCCGGTGGTAAACCCGCCGATAGCTCCTCCAAAAGCCTTACCCAATGTTCCGGTGATAATGTCAGCTTTTCCACGCACATCGAACAGCTCGGTTACTCCTCTTCCGGTTTCGCCAACAACACCGGCAGAATGACTTTCGTCAACCATCAGCACTGCATCATATTTATTGCAAAGCGCCACGATTTTATCCAACGGAGCTACATTTCCATCCATTGAAAAAACGCCGTCAGTAACAACGACTTTAAAGCGGGTATCTTTGGCAGCAATCAATTGTGCTTCCAAATCTTCCATGTCTGTATTTTTATACCGGTAACGTGCTGCTTTGCTAAGTCTTACCCCATCAATAATTGATGCATGGTTAAGTGAATCTGAGATTATTGCATCTTCCTCCCCAAACAATGGTTCGAAAATGCCTCCATTGGCATCAAAACATGCAGCGTAAAGTATAGAATCTTCAGTACCGAAGAATTCGGCAATTTTTCTTTCAAGGGTTTTGTGCAGATCAGTTGTACCGCATATGAAGCGAACTGACGACATTCCATATCCGTGAGTATCCAGTGCTTCTTTGGCAGCAGCAACAAGAGCCGGGTGGTTGGATAGGCCCAGATAATTGTTGGCACAAAAATTTAAAACTTTCTGACCATTTTCGAGTTGAATTTCTGCTTGTTGCGGGGATACGATGATTCGTTCTTGTTTGAAAAGACCCGCCTGCTGAATGTCAGCAAGTTCTTTCTGCAAATGTTCTTTAATTTTCCCGTACATTTTAATGTGTTTTAACGTGTTTGAAAATTGTTTTTTAAATAACAGGCTGCAAAAGTATCGCTTTCTTTTATTTAAACCAGTCTTTATCAAATGATTTTTTGGAATTTAAACAGCTCAAACTGAAAAAAATATATTTTTGCCGCCTATCTTGTTATTTCATTAACACTAACTAATTTTTAATTTGTATGAAAAATATTCTTGTTATCGGATCGGTAGGTCAGATAGGTTCGGAATTAACTATGGAGCTCAGGTCGCGCTATGGGAATGATCACGTTGTAGCCGGCTATCGTAAAACAAAACCCTCGCAGGAACTTGCAGAAAGCGGCCCATTGGAAGTGGTAGATGCTACAGACGTTGACAGGATTGTTGAGGTGGTAAAAAAATACAAAATTGATACCATATACAATCTTGCAGCACTGCTGTCAGCAGTAGCCGAGAAAAACCCTCAGGCAGCATGGAATGTTGGAGTGAATGGTGCCTACAATGTCCTGGAAGTGGCCCGTGAATACAAATGCGCTGTGTTTTTCCCAAGTTCGATAGGAGCTTTTGGATCCAGTACACCGCTTGACAATACTCCTCAGGACACTATACAACGTCCCGGAACTATGTATGGAGTAACCAAGGTTGCTGCTGAACTTTTAAGCGATTATTATTTTAAGCGTTTTGGGGTGGATACCCGTGGTGTTCGATATCCGGGCATTATTTCCAATCTTACCCTTCCTGGCGGAGGGACAACAGATTATGCCGTTGAGATATACTATGCTGCTGTAAAAGAGGGGCATTTTACCTGCCCGCTGCCTAAAGGTACTTTCCTCGACATGATGTATATGCCTGATGCTTTGGATGCTGCTATTGACCTGATGGAAGCTGATCCTTCAAAACTTAAACACCGGAACTGTTTCAATATTACTGCAATGAGTTTTGACCCTGAAATTCTGTACAATGCCATCAAGAAATATATGCCGGGTTTCACTATGGATTATGATGTTGATCCTGTGAAAGAATCAATTGCAAACTCATGGCCCAATAAAATGGATGACAGCGCTGCACGCGAAGAATGGGGCTGGAACCCGAAATGGCACCTTGATGCCATGACACAGGACATGCTAAAGGTAATCAAGGAAAAACATGAAAAAGTCCTGATTTAAAAACTATATCTTCCATAAATCAAACCGGAAGGCAATCCTGTTGCCTTCCGGTTTTTTTTACAACTGAATTAGTTCTATTTGCACCGGGTTTGAAATAGAAAATAGTTTTTGAAACGGGCTTTTATTACCACCTCTTATTTTTGTTTTTTCGAAAAGGCTAAACTTCTTCAGGATTTTTTGGTTCATATCCCAAACTGTTTTGTGGATGAAAAACGAATACCATTCCATCGAAAAACTTCATGAAATTATAACTGGTGAAAAGGGATTGTTGGCCTATTTTTACAGCGACAGATGTGCGCCCTGTGTCAGCCTGAGACCAAAGGTGGAAACACTGGTTAGTGAAGATTTTCAGGACATGAAGATGGTTTTTGTCAATTCTGAAGCCCATCCTGACATTTCTGCTCACTACGGAATTTTTGCCAATCCATGCATACTGGTCTTTTTTGAAGGTCACGAGTTTCGCCGTTACAGTAAATATATTTCCATCAGTCAGCTTGGCAGCGATATTCAAAGAGTGTATTCATTGCTCTTTGATGAGCAGTAATAAAAAACTTGATTTTTCCCGGTTCAGGATTTTAAGTTTAGTGTTTGTTGAATGACAACAGCCTGTTATTTTCATTTTTAACCAATCATTAACAATTCTTCAGATTCTTTAATATTTAAGGCCATTATTACTGAATTTTACAAACGTATTTTTGCCATGTTTTGTAATTAAAAATTTATTTAATCAAAAAATCTTTATTATGTCAAAATCAATTCGTTACGCAGTATTTATTTTTTTGTTGATGTTTAGCGGGATTATTGTTCATTCACAAAATGAAGGCAAGAATGATCCAACAGTCTCGAATGGTTCGGTATCGCAGGGTGAAATCCGAAAAATATTTGAGGAATGGGAACCTAAGGTAGTTAAGAGTAATCTGCAACAGCCTGAGGATTTTGGGAAAGGGCAATCGCAAAGGTCATTGGTTGATAGCCGGGGGACTGATTTCTGGTTGCTTTTCAAGAAAAACAATGACGGACAGTCAGTACAAATGTTTCTTGATATTTCGGGAACGGAGAATGCAAATGGTACTGTAACGATACCCGGGATCGGTTTTTCGGTCAATTTTACGGTAACAGCCAATGCGGTGACCAGGGTAAACATACCTTCCAATGCTATCTTAAATCCTTCCGGTATTATAGAGAACCTGGGTATTCATGTAATTGCTGATAAGGAAGTCACAGTTTATGGTATGAACCAACGGGGAGCAAGTACCGATGGTTTTTTAGGGCTTCCGCTAGATATACTTGGTAATCAATATCTGGTAGTAACTTATCCAATTTTAAACTGGGGAGGATTTTATCCGGATGAGAGTTATGCTCCTCAATTCGCCATCGTGAGTCCTTATGACAACAATGTGGTGACCATCACACCAAAAGATCAGACGTTTAATGGAAATCCGGCCGGAGTACCATTTTCGATTACTTTAAATCAGGGTCAGACTTATCTGGTCCGGGGACGTATGTCTAACAGTTATACGGCTGATCTTACAGGTTCAATTATTTCCTCTACATTACCTGTAGCAGTATTCAGCGGATCTTCCTGTGCCAGCATACCACAAAGTGTTCCGGCTTGCGACCATCTTGTAGAGCAAATACCACCACTGTCGACATGGGGACAGACTTTTGTTACTCGTCCTCTGGAAACAAGAATAAACGGTGATCTTTGGAGATTTTTATCCTCTCAAAATAATACTCAGCTTTATATTGACGGAGTTTTGGCTGCGACATTGAATTTTGGTGATTTCTATGAGACTATTCTTACTACAAGCTCATTTATTGAAGCATCTAATCCTGTTCTTGCCATCCAGTTTTCTATGTCTTCCGATTGGGATGGTGTGATTGCTGACCCGTTTATGATGGTAATTCCACCCTATCAGCAATATCTTGACAGCTATTCATTCTCCACTCCCGCATCGGGTTTTGTAGGTAACTACTTTACTTCTGCAGTTGACAATGATGGTGTAAGTGATATGATTCTCAACGGAGTTCCGCTTAACAGTGCAGGATTTTTTGCTATTGGTACTACAGGATTTTCGGCCGGAGCATTTCCTGTTAGCATTAATACATCCTATAGTATAAGTAACAGTGGTGGATATCCCTCCGGTTTATATGTTTATGGTTTTGGAAGTTACGATTCTTATGGCTTTCCGGGCGGACTATCGTTACTCTCAATCAATCCCGGCAGCGGTCCTTCAATTGAACTTACAAATACAGTAATCGGTGAACTCTTCTGTATTTCTGTAAGTTCATCGGTTGATATTGAAATTTCAGCATTAATCACTGATTCTGATGAACCATTAGTACAAAGTGCAATTCTTTTTTACAGGAATATTGGTGAAACTGATTTTTCTTTTATTCCTATGACTCAGGGAGTAGCTGATGAATGGAGTGCTACTATTTTTGCCACAACTACACAGTTTCCCGGGCTGGAATTTTACATTTTCGCTACTGATGGTCAAATAGCTGCTACCAGTCCTTCGGTAGACCCTGAAAATAATCCTTATGTTATTGGAATAGACAATATGCCACCTCAGATTGTGCATGTTCCGGTAACCAATTCGCCAACAGGCAACCAGATTTTGGTTTCAGCCGAAGTTACTGATAATACTGCTTCAGTTGCTTTGGTACAATTATTTTATCGAATTTCAGGAGGGACACCTTTTTATAGCTCACTTGCCATGAACGGTACAGGAGGTGATACTTTTGAATCAATTATTTCCGGTTCTCAAATGACCGACCAGGGTATAGAATATTTTATCAAAGCTTCCGACAATTTTGGTGTAAGCTGCTTTTTTGGATTGCCGGATATACCGTTTTTCATTGCACCCGGTTCTGCTGAAAATATTCCTCCAATTGCATCAGGTTTTCCGGGAATTACACCTTCTGTTTTTATAGGTGATACTTATTCTCTGAGCGTACAATTCCAATCGCCTGAAGTCGGGCAAATTACTGATGTTGTAGTGAACGACGGCGGACTGCCCGGATTTTCTGCAACAATAACTCCTGGTAATACTGCAATAGTTGAGTTTGATCTCATAGGGCAAAATGATAATCTCGGAACACACCTCATCGAATTTATTGCTACTGACAATGGTGATCCTGTGATGTCAACAACTGTTATTTTCCAGATTTCGGTGATTGACCCACTGGAAGGTCACGTTATCTGTATCCCTGAAGGTTGGAGCGGTATATCCACCTATAACGACCCTGTAAATCCGGATATGGTTGACATCTTTGCCAGTCTGGTGGCTGACGACAAAGTTGTTATTGTCCTGGGCGATAATGGATTCTACTGGCCTTCTCAAAATATAAACACATTCACCGAGGGTTGGGATGTAAAAAAAGGTTATAAAATTAAAATGAGTGAACCAGCTTGCCTCGGAATACCTGGTGAAATGCCAGGAGATAAATCATTCACTGCAAAAAAGGGAGCAAGTTTCATCCCTGTGCTTTGCGACCAATCGGTTCCTGCTACAGATATCTTCAATCAGTTTGGTAATGACATGCTATTTGCATTTGATATTTATAACCAACTGATATATTGGCCTCAAGGTGGAATATTTACACTTGAGACTATAGAGCCAGGTGTGGGTTACCTTGTAAATATGCTGCAACAGAGTGAAGCTGTTTATGATTGTAATCAGGGTCAAAAAAACAACATAGTGAAACCTCAGCCACCAATTTATGAAAATGCACCATGGAAGATTCAAAGGTCAGGTTCTGTGCATTTGATATCCATTAACAATTCCGCATTCGGAGAATTGCAAACCGGAGATTTTGTTGGTGTCTTCAATTCCGGTGGAATATGCACAGGATTTATCCAGTATAATGGTGAATCAACCAACATTTTAATGGTTGCTTATGGCAATGAATATGAAAATAGTCAGAATGGATTTTCAGCAGGTGAAAGCATGACCTTCAGAATTTATAAACAAGCTTTAAAACAGGAAATTTTGGTAACAGCTGTATTTGATACCTCTATGCCGGATGCAGGATTATTTAAAGACCTTGGTCAGTCAAAGATCGTCAGCTTCACTGCCAGTGCTGCTTCGATTAATGAAGGAATGCTGAATGAAATCAGTTTGTACCCCAACCCAAACAATGGGATTGTTCATCTTGATATGCCGGAAATCAGCGAAAAAGTAATCGTTGAGATCATGAATACGGCAGGACAAACGATGCATGCTGAAACCATCGAAAGCTCGGCCGGCAGAAATCATCAAATCGATCTTAGGATGGTCGGTCAGGGTGTTTATTTTGTGAAACTAAGCAATAACAGCGAGATTGTCGTTAAAAAGGTTGTTATCCATTAAAATCCTGATCTTGTTTTCACTGATTATAACGGCACTTTAAAAGAAGATTGTAATTATCAAAAAGCCTGTGGAAGATTAATCTTTTGCAGGCTTTTTTTATGACTGAAGCAAGATTATCAAATGGTTGATCAGTTTGGGTGAGTATATCTAAAAGTTAGTTTCTTTTTCTTGTAAATAATTTTAAGTTATTGATAATCAATCAAATTCTGTAAACTGTATCTGTTGTTAATACTAAAAAGAAAAACATCCTTTATTCTTAAGAATTTATCACCGGATGCTGATCTGAATTGCACACAGGACAGAATTAGAAACACAGGAGTAGTCCATCCTGAAAAAATTGTATTTAAACCTGCTGATGATTTGATATTTTATTTGTATAATTGCCATAATTTTCAATCAATTTTTTAAAATGGAGGATGTTCATTCTGAATCGGCCATTTTGCAATATTGTTATCAGAAAGCAACTGACAGGATGAGTGTTTTCACCAGGGGCCTTCCTCCGGTTTTTCCTCCAAAAATTTTATTTAACAGATTTATTCTGTTCATTTTGTTTTCAACAGCTTACCATTGTTTTTCACAATCAATAACCAGTGATAAAAGTAATTTATCGGAAGTGCTTTACGACACAGCGAAGGTTAATAATTTGGTAAGACAAGCTGATCAAATGGTATGCACTGATGCTGAAAAATCATTAATTTTATTGCAGGAAGCATTGGTTTTGTCAACAGAATTAAATTATAAAAAGGGAATTGGAAACAGTTATCTTTGGCTGGGAAGAGCATATTATTACATGGATGAGTATAAGACAGCCGGAGAATATTTAGCAAAAGCCAGGGTAATTTTCGAAGAGTTGGATGATGTTGAAGGCCTGGTAAGGTACCATTTTTTTCAGGGCTCTATTTTTCAGGTAACGGGCAACCTTCTGAGCGCCATGCGTGCTTTTCACCTGGGTATTGAGCTGAGTAAAAGTGCTGATAATCCTGAGATGCTGATATTGAATTACTGTGCTTTGGGAAGTATTCATCTGGCGCGTTCCGAACCTGAACTGGCAATGTCCAGTTTTAACGAGGCAAGAACCCTGATGGAAGAAACAGGAAGAAAAGAAGGAATGCCGATTTTATTATCAAATATAGCCAATACCCATGAGCTTATCAATGCGTATGATTCGGCATTGTATTATTACAATAAAAGCCATGCGATCAGAATGACTGATGGCGGTGTGCGTGGTATAGCAAGTTCTGAAATGACATTAGGACGATTATTGATAAAAATGAGAAAGTACAGGGAAGCACTTGACTATCTGGAATCATCACTGATCAAATTTACTGATTTGAAAGATGATGTCGGTATATGTTGTAATACAATCGAAATAGCAAAAGTTACCAGTTATTTAGGCGGCCATGAAAAAGCGGTTGAACTGGGCACCAATGCTGTCAAAAGAGCTGAAAAGCTAAAAAATCCGAAACTGATAAGTCAGACTTATGCATCATTATCAGAAATAATGGCAAGTGATGGCCGCTATATGGAAGCCTATCAGTATTTGTTGAAACACAATTATCTGCTTGACAGTCTTGCTGTTGTTAACAATAAAAAAACTATCAATGAACTGGAGGTTCAATTTCAAACTTCACGTAAAGAGGATAAAATTCAGCTTCTGAAAAGTCAAAATAAAATCCAGCGCAAAAACAACCTGCTTGTGATCGTTTTATTTTCAACATTAACCATCATGCTGGTATTGCTATTGGTACTATTTCGTCTGAAATGGCGTAGCGTAATCCGCCAGCGCAAATTGCTCGAACATGAAAGCACTATCCGCAAGCAGGAAAATGAACTTCGTGTCAAAGAACAGGAATTACTCAAAGCACAACTGGAGGCCAAAAATCGCGAACTGGCTTCGAAAGCTATTGAAATGCTCCGCACCAACGAGACCATCGAAAGCATTATTCAAAAACTGGAAAACATCAAGAAGATTAATCACGAAGATCAGAAGCTGACGGCAGCAATGCACAGCATCGTTTCGGAACTTGAATTGCGCTTAAAAAGAAATAGCTGGGACGAATTTGAAAAAATATTCATCAATATCCATTCCGGGTTTTATCATAAATTGCTGAAAGTTTGCCCTGATATAACTGCCTCAGAAATAAAAATTGCTGCTTTGCTAAAGTTAAATCTTAGTACTAAAGAAATTGCCGCAATTGCTTTTAAGTCGGAATCAGGAATAAAATCAACCCGTTTCAGGTTAAGAAAAAAGCTTGGTTTATCTTCCGACGACAATCTTGTTCCTTACCTGATGCAACTTTAAACATCTTTTTTTAAAACTGATAAGTACCTGAAAATGAATACTAAAAATTTTTGCAACTTTTTAAAACACCTGAAGTAACTCTTTGAATGCCATAAAATTTGTTTTAGCTTTACTCATGAAATAGTTTTGTTAACTGAACTATTTTTATGAAAACAGAAAATTCTAAATCCAACCCCAAAGTGCCTGCAAAGGTTAAATCTGAGGATTCAGTTATTAACCAAAGCAAAAAAAATATGGAATATAGAAGAGAGGCACTCAAAAAGATTTTGCGCTATCTGTCAGAAGACCAAAGTAGTGAGAAATGAGTATTTTTATAAATTGAATTTTGGTAATTTACTTGTAAAAACTGATACCATATTTTTATTAATCTAAAAACTTTAACCTATGAAAAGTATTATTTTTACCCTCATCTTTGCGATGTTAACAAGTCTGACATTGCAGGCTGCTGACTATTATTGGGTTGGCGGAACAGGCAACTGGAGTGATTACGCTGCACACTGGGCAACCAGTTCCGGAGGAGCAACCTTTTACACCCAAGCACCTACTGAACTTGATCATGTGTACTTTGATGCCAACTCGTTTCCGGCGTCAGGAGCCGTTGTTACAATTGATGTTGACGCTTATTGTACAGATATAAACTGGACAGGTGCATCGAATAATCCTGAGCTGGCCGGAGCCACATCCCGTAAATTGTATATTTATGGTTCGCTGACTTTTATTACTGCTATGAACTTCAGCTATCTGGGGGAGGTTTATTTTCAATCGCTCAATACCGACAGAACGCTCACAAGCGCCGGACAATCCTTTAAGCGCAATGTCTATTTCCAGGGACTGGGGGGATATGTGTTACAGGATGATTTCGTCCAGACCGGGAATTATTCGGTGTATCTGAATCAGGGGACACTTGATTTGAACGATCAGCAATGCATGGTGAACATTTTCAATACCAACAATACGAATGTAAGGACCATTCATTTGAAGTCTTCTGAGTTAGTAATTACCTCCACCTCAAGCAGCGCCTTTTATTTCAGAGGAGAAAACTTGACCCTGAATGCCGGAACTTCATTGATAAAATTTACAGGCGCCGGAGGAGGGATGAGTCATTATTATAATCATGGCTCGGGGCAGGTGTTTAATGATGTAATTTTTGAAGCGCTAACCGGCACTTCCACTGCCAATAATTCAGGTGGATCGTTCAATAACCTGACTTTTAACAGCAATGGAAATCTTAGTGGCGGAATGACCGTAGCAATGCTGAGTATCACCGGAAATAGTACCATCAGTTCTGACGGCAACAATATCACGACTGCAGTGATCAACGGGAATGCTACCATCAATAATAACGGAACTTACGGGGATATTACCGTTAGTGGAAATACGACGATCAACGGCAGCAATATAATCGGTAATCTAACGATGTCTCCCGGAAAGTATCTGACGTTGAATAATGGTACTACCCAAAACTTCACCGGTGACCTGTCGGCCAACGGAACCTGTTCTGCTCCCATCACCATTCAGACAGATGCCTATGGGAGCCAGGCGACAATCAGCAAGTCAAGTGGATTTGTATCCGTAAATTATTGTTTGCTGAGAGATATCAGTGGTTCGGGAGGTGCCTCTTTTACCGCAGCCAATTCCATTGACCTGGGAAATAACAGCGGATGGCTGATCATTCCACCAACAGCACAGAATTATTACTGGGTAGGGGGTTCAGGCAACTGGAATGAGCCCGTACATTGGTCAACCACTTCAGGCGGAGCAGGTGGAACTTGCATTCCAACGGTCATCGACAATGTCTTTTTCGATGCCAATTCATTTGCATCTCCCGGTCAAACCGTAACCATAGTTGGAAACGATAACGGGATTGCCTATTGCAAAAGCATGAACTGGTCGGGTGTGACCAACAATCCGGAGCTTGCCGGAACGGGAAATGATCTATACATCTACGGGTCGTTGATCTTGTCTGCGAACATGACTTTCAATTATGCAGGCGGTATTTATTTAAAATCAACCGCAACCGGAAACAATATTTTTACAGCAGGTGTGCCACTTGATAACAACAATCTTTACTTTTCCGGAGAAGGAGGTGGATGGACACTTGTCGATGATATGAATCTGGGGGCTAAAACATTATACCTGACTGAAGGTACTTTGAACACCAACAATCAGTCTCTTACTGCTGCCTTAATTTATACACGGTACACATCTACAAGGTCTTTGGTTTTAGGTTCTTCAGAAATCAT
>RZYY01000007.1 GCA_009930115.1 Sphingobacteriia bacterium
GAGTAAGTGTTATTGGATTTGTCGCTGTAAATGAACCACCAGTTCCGGTTGAGATTTCATAATTTGTTGGAGGAGTCACATTGATATCATTGGTCAGGTTTGTCCCTGCAACGGTGAAAGATTGCTCGGCTGAAGGGCCGGTGCCTTCGAGGTAGGTGAAACCGTTTAGAGAGGCGGGGTTGACAGTGATGAGGGGGGTAGAAGTGGAATAATCGGTCACAATAATATCATGAACATATACTGCAGAGCTAGGCAATGTTAACCTTAATGTAGTAGCTGATCCTATATTAACATTATAGGTATAAGTAGTTCCAATAGTTCCAATACCAGTGAATGTTGTAATGTCATCCCATGTAGATCCATTAAATTTTTGTAATTTAAGAGTTCTTCCGGCTCCTCCTGCGGCAATTCGAAATTCTACAGTACCAATAGATGATAGTTGAGGCAATTCTAAAATCCCATTTGTACCCTGCATTTGAACACGGCCAATAGTTCCCGTTCCACTAGCACCGGCACTAGGCTGAACAATACACTGAACCATATTTATTGTACCAGCAGGAATAACTTGTGTGTAGGTTCCATATGATGTATGAGCTGTCCAAGATTGGATATTCTCACTAATAAGGGTTGTCTGCCCCCACACATTTCCCGTTAAAAGCATCAGCCCTATCCCCAGGGCTAACATTTGTAAAAGTTTTAATTTTTTCATAAGCGTTTAAGTTATTGTTAGAGAAAAAGTTGATTGAATTATTTTGCTTCGATACTTATCTGTTGGATGGCGCCGTCGGTTTTGTAATCGATGGAGCTCCCGGTGCCACGATAGCCATAAATTTTGAAATAGTAGGTGGTGTTGGGGGTGAGATTGCCAAAAACGGTTTTCTGCACACCGTAGGGCACGTTTTTGTTCCAGAAATCGCCGGGCACAGGGCTTCCGTCCAAAGGAGCGGCAATGGCTTCAAAGCTGGTTGCGCTCATGCGCACGAGGTAGCCTTCGGGAAGCGAGGGGCCTGTGGCGTCATTCCAGCTCAGGGTGATAGTGTGTGCCGAGAAGTCGCCGGCGTGGTTGGCAGGTTCGGGGGCTAATCCGACATCCCAGATCTGATAAACGTACTCAGGATGATCAATAAAAGGATTGCGATTGTTTTGAATAGCGTAAACCGCGTTGTTACGGTCGGTTTCTTTTTGCGAAACGGGGTCGGCTGCGTGCCATTCGCCAAGCATTTCCAAATACCAGGTTTCGAACACCGGATAAGCGTTATCCTGCAAAATGGCATCAGCTTCGGGAGAATTGCTGTGCCAGTCAGCTATCAGGTCTTCATAGCGGGTGGCCATGTAAAAGTAAGTCCGGGCAAAATCGCCTTTGTAGTCGTCAATGGGTTCGAATACCGTACCGGAATAACCGGGATAACTGCAAAAGCCCAGTTTGCTTCCGTTTCCGGTTGTTATCGTCGGGTTGGTTACCTGGCCGAAAGGATAATTGCCCCGGATACTGTTTACTTTTCCATCGGCAGGAAAAACATGGAAAAGATCGGTGTACATGGGAGATGCATCATCAAACCAACTTGAAGGAACAGAATGTTCTCGGTTGTAGCAGTCACACTCTAAGGTATAATCACCACATTGGTTGCCTCCATTAGCAACGCTTCCAAAAGTAAAAGTGCAGTTGGAGTACATGTCCCAAACTTTGTTTTCCGCATTTTTATCCGTTGTGTTAAATGCTGTCCAAAGATAATCGTAGGACTGCACTGTATGGTCTTTGATGATGTTGTGCAGTGCTGTTTTCAGGTCAGCGCCGGTAAGACCCTGAGCAGAGTTGTAATAACCAGAAGGAATCTGTGCGAAAGTACCAACAGTAATAAAAAGTATTGCTGCCAGCCCTGACAGATGGCAGATGGCAACCGGGTTTTTCATAAGAAGGAAGTTCGAAAGAGAAAAAGTAAAAGCAAAATTAGAATTTAACTAATACAAAAAGCAGTGAAACCAGTTAATTTTTATGTTAAAAAGCACATTGCAGTCCACATTTATTCCAAATTAAAACATAAAACAAACAATTTTAATGACTTATGACGTCAATCTTTTGCCTTACTTTTTGTCAGAATTTCAGGGGATACTATCGTAAAATTAAGGACAATGGATTTACCTGCTGATTATTTTCAGTAGGTTTAACCTGTTGAACTATATATTATTAAAAGCAAAAGGTCGTACTTAAACGATATTTCTTTTCCATTTTTCATTCATTGTTGGCTGATTATTTCTATTTTTACGAAAAAAAAATTTAATGGATAAGCGATGGGTAATCAAGGGAAGAGGTGATCCGGAAATAGTACAGCAGCTCTCACGTGAATTGAATATCAATACGTTACTCACAACATTGTTGGTTCAGAGGGGAGTAACGACTTTTGAAGAGGCCAGGTCATTTTTCCGGCCAAAACTCCTGCAGCTCCATGATCCTTTTTTGATGAAGGATATGGACCGCGCAGTTTACCGTATCGAAAACGCAATACGCAATCACGAAAACATTCTTGTTTATGGTGATTATGATGTAGATGGTACCACAGCAGTTGCACTGGTGTACACTTTTTTAAAATCCCTTTACAGGGAAGTTGATTTTTACATTCCCGACAGGTATTCGGAAGGATACGGAATTTCGAAAGCCGGGATTGATTTTGCCCACGAAAATAAATTCTCGCTCATCATTGCCTTAGACTGTGGGATCAAGGCCGTCGAGAATATTGATTATGCTTTGAAACGTGGGATTGATTTTATTGTTTGTGATCATCACCGACCGGGTGATCATTTACCTGCAGCCTATGCCATACTTGATCCCAAGCGGGCAGATTGTAATTATCCTTACGATGAACTTTCGGGTTGCGGTTTAGGCTTTAAGCTGGTACAGGCTTTTTCAAAAAAGAATCACATGCCTTTTAAAAGGCTTGAAAAATACCTTGACCTGGTTGTAGTAAGCATTGCGGCTGACATTGTTCCCATCACAGGAGAAAACAGGATTTTGGCTTACTATGGCCTGAAACTGCTCAATTCCAATCCCCGCCCTGCTTTTACGGCTATTCTGCACTATAGCAACATCAAGAAAAAAAATGAATTTCAGTATGTTGAAGAAGAATTTGCTTTCAATCGCAAGCTTACCATCAGCGACCTTGTTTTTTTAATAGGGCCGCGTATCAATGCTGCAGGGCGTATGGAAAGCGGACGAAATTCAGTTGAATTGCTGGTGAGCACTACCATTGAGTCTGCAATCGAAAAAGCCGAACAAATCAACCAATTCAATATCGAACGGCGTAATCTTGATACGATGATTACCCAGCAGGCGTTAAGCCAGATTGCAGCAGACCCCGATTTTCAAAATAAAAAAACCACCATTGTATATAATCCCGACTGGCACAAAGGTGTGCTTGGAATCGTAGCTTCGCGTCTGACTGAACAGTATTACCGACCTACTATTATTCTTACTAAAGCAAACGGACTGATTACAGGTTCTGCCCGTTCAGTAAAGGATTTTGATATTTATAATGCCATCGACCAGTGTATCGATCTGCTTGAGCACTTTGGAGGACATAAATATGCTGCTGGACTTTCGATAAAACCGGAAAACTTCGAAGCTTTTAAAGCACGTTTTGAAAGCATCGTGGCTTCAACCATCGAAGAAAGAATGAGGGTCCCCGAAATTGAAATTGATGCCAAAGTGCGCCTGAGCAGTATTTCCACCAAATTTTATAAAATTCTTAAGCAATTTGCTCCGTTTGGACCCGAAAACATGGCACCTGTTTTCATGACCGAAGGAGTGGTGGATACCGGTTTTGCATGTGTGGTAGGCAAAAATCATCTGAAGCTGAGCGTCATCCATCCTGATATTTCAGGTTTTCCGCTGGCTGCCATCGCTTTTCAGCAGGGCGAGAAGCTTTCGATCGTACAAAGCGGAAGGCCCTTTTCGATTTGCTATCACGTGGAAGAAAATGAATGGAACGGACACGTATCGCTGCAGTTGAACATCAAGGATATCAAACCGTTGGCCGAAGGTTGGGAACGCACTGATTGAGATCAGATGAGACCATAATGATTCATCAACGTTCTGACCATCAAAATAATCCCAAAACCGATCAGAAGTAATCCTACAATGTTGTTCAGGCGATGTATGTTGTTTACATTAAGCTTTCCTTTAATTGCTTTGGCTACAAGAACCTTCAGCAAATCAGTAAAAATAATGGTTGACAGCGTTCCCGCAAAGAATACAATTGCTTTGGATGTGTCATCTCCATAGTTGGAAGTAACTCCCACAGTAAGCCCCATCCAGAAAATCCAGACAAACGGATTGGTAAAATTCAGAAAGAACCCTTTAAAAATGTATTTCAGCCGGTTTTTTTCTTCTACAAAAACAATTTCACCGTCTTGGTTAGTCTTGGTTTTACGGGTCAGTGCCACTATGCCGTAACTTATTAAGATCAAACCGCTGATAACACCAAAAATAAAGCGATTATCATCATCCGAGAGAATTTGGATGGCTCCCATGAAACATAGGAACACAAGTGACACATCACTGAGAAAAATCCCTGCTGCCAGCATTGCTCCTGATCTGAATCCTCTGTGGATGCTGGTTTGAATCAGGCTGAACATAGCAGGGCCAAGCAAAACTGCCAAAGTTAATCCGATAATCATGCCCTCAAGAAAAGGATTCATTTTATTGAATGCTTGATAAATTAATTAGCTTTGATTTTCAACCGGTAAACTTTTTGAGATATTCTTCCCATTCTTCATACTGTTTGGCTTTAATTACGCGGGGAAACTTGTTCTGAGCCCCCTCTTTGCCATGGTCGTGCATCCATTGGTAAAATACCCTGGCGGGCAGTATTTCGACAATTACATCTTTTATGGCTTCAATTCGCTCAACGCGATAATCATCGTTGAGTGTTTTCAGGTTATTATCAATAATTTCACGGGCAACCTCCGGCTGAAGTTCGTCATCTGTGCCCAGATACCACTTGTGGGCAAACATGCTTCCATGTTTAATTCCGGCAACAGTAAACTCTTTTACGGTAATATTCAATTGGTTGCACATCATTTCCACTACCCGGTTCATGTTTTCCTGCGATAAATGTTCACCACACAGGCTTAGGAAGTGTTTTGTGCGTCCGGTAATGCGTATTTCGTTTAATTTTTTTGAGGTAAATTTTATGGTATCGCCAATGATGTAGCGCCAGGCACCAGCGTTTGAGCTGATCAGGAGAGCGTATTCTTTTTCTTCTTCCGTCTGATTAAGGGTGAGCACCTGGGGCATGGGTTTGATATTTCCGTCATCGTCAAAATTGCTGCTGTTGAATGGAACAAATTCAAAAAAAAGACCTGTATCAAGCGACATCTGCATCGAATCAACATGTGGGCGCTTCTGGTAAGCAATAAAACCTTCGGAAGCCAGATATGTTTCCATATAAACCAACGGTTTGCCCAGCAATCGTTCAAAACCCTTGTAATAAGGGGAAAATGAAACACCGCCGTGGACATAAATATTCAGGTTTGGCCATATTTCGTGAATATTTTTAAGGTTGTAGCGCTGGATTATTTTTTCAAGTAATATCTGTAACCAGGCCGGAACCCCTACAATTACCCCGATATCCCAGTCTTTTGCTCTTCTGACTATTTCTTCAAGTTTTACACTCCAATCACGCTCTTTGGAAATCCGACGACCAGGTTTGTAAAAAAACTGAAACCAGAATGGAATATTTCCTGTGGTAATTCCTGACAAATCGCCGGCGTAATAACTGCCATTGTATTGCAGGTGTGTGCTGCCACCAAGCATCAAAATCCCTTTCCCTTTTTCAAAAAATTCCGGAGGGAAATTATACTGGGCAAGCGATAGCAACTGCCGCACACTTGTTTTTTTTATGGATTTCAACACATCACTGGTTACCGGGATGTATTTACTCGAAGCTTCAGATGTGCCGGAGCTAAGGGCAAAATATTTAACTTTACCGGGCCACGTCACAAAAGGCTCACCATTGAGTGAACGATACCACCATTTTTTGAAGATGGAATTGTAATCGTGTACCGGAACATTTTTCTGAAATTCCTGCACTGCATTATCTGAGCGGAGAATTTCCGAAAAATGGTAAGCTTCGCCAAAATGAGTAAATTGAGCTTTGCGAAGTAACCGATTGAGAACAGCCTGCTGTGCTTTCCAGCCATCAAAACTCTTCAGGTTTTCTTTGTTGCTCAAGCTCCTGAGTTCAATGGCCCTTTTTATTATTGATCCTATAATTGGCAATGTCGATGTTTTTGGAATTGATTTTGCAAACTTAAAAAAAAATCGAAAATTTACGTCCTGATTCAGAACATTTGTCTTCTTTCTTCTGGGATCGTGGTATGTTATTTGTGAATTTTGATGGAGTAAAAATCATGACATGAAAAGATTTAATATACTCATATTCAATTTAATAATAGTTCTTTTGCCGCTTATTGGTTTTGGACAGGACCAAATAGTCAAGCGAAACAACGATGTAATAATTTGTAAAATAAAAGAGATTGGCTCTGCAGAAATAAAGTATATCCTGAGCGATTATCCTTCGGATGTCCTTTTTTCGGTTGAAAAGGATCAGGTTGCAAAAATCATTTTCGAGGATGGACGCAAACTGGAATTCAGCATAGCTATGACCGATCCTGAAAAATATAAAGGTCAGCGAAGAAATGCCATCAAAGTTGACCTTTTTTCACCTATGACGGGCAACACTACTTTTGCCTATGAGCGAAATATCAAACCAGGGCGCAGCCTCGAAGGAACATTGGGTATAATTGGTCTTAGTTTTGACCTGGTTGATGGAAATGCACAAGGTGTCTTTGCAAAATTTGGCTACAAATTCATAAAAAACCCTGATTTTTATCTTCAGGGATTGCATTATGCACATATCCTAAAGGGTGGTTACATAAAACCCGAACTGATGTTAGCAATCTATAATAAAGATATTGAGGAGTACGACCCTCTAGATCCTCACGGTTATTATATCACCGAACGCCGTAGTTTTTTTCCTGTAGCTGTCCATCTGGTGTTTGGCAAACAATGGGTAATCGACAATTTTGCATTAGTTGACTATTATTTTGGTGCCGGATATGGCTTGCACAACGGGGGAGAATCCTATCATTATGGTTTCATTATTGCTGATGATGGATTTTCAATAAGTCTGAGCACCGGTCTTAAGATTGGTTTTTTGTTTAAGTAAACCTTGATTCCTAGCTGCTTTGGTTCTGATAAAAATGAATGGATGATCTAACCCTGCTCATAGCCCGAAAGATTTCCGGATTGCCGGCAATCGGCAGGCATAAAAGCCTTACCTGCAACAAGCAGCTTCCTGAATTGATGACCAATTGAGCTCTTTTTTGCATAGAGGCAGATTCTTCATTTTGTTTTTAACTACATTTGACCCGTGAAAACTATTTTAATATGGAAATTATCAAAACAGAAATTCAGGACTTACTGATCATAAAACCCAGAGTTTTTGAAGATGAAAGGGGTTATTTTTTTGAGTCTTACAATCAAAAGATATTCTCCAACAATGCGATTAATGTTGATTTCTTACAGGACAATGAGTCCAGATCAATGAAGAATGTACTTCGGGGGCTGCATTTTCAGCGACCGCCTTTTAGTCAGGGAAAGCTTGTTCGTGTTATGCGCGGCTCAGTACTTGATGTGGCTGTTGACCTGCGAAGTTATTCCCCAACTTATGGAAAATGGGCTTCCATAGTGCTTTCTGATAAAAACAAATGGATGTATTGGATTCCGGAAGGTTTTGCTCATGGTTTCCTGACTCTTGAAGACCAGACTGTCTTTTTTTACAAATGCACCAACGTTTACAACCGCGAATCAGAGGGGAGCATTCGCTGGAACGATCCTACACTCAACATTGACTGGAAAATAAGCAATTTACCCATACTCTCCGAAAAGGATCAGAATGCTCCTTTGTTTTCCGATTTTGACAACCCGTTTTAATTTTTCAGCTTTGTTGATTATCATCCTGTTTTTCAATCTCTAAAGATTTTCAACCATCTTAAAATTACCTTATTTAATGAAAAAATATTTCTGGCTGTTTGCAGGATTGAGTTTACTTACAGTAGGCAACTTTTTCCTGTTGAAATTATTCAGTCAAAAGGAGAATCCGGAGCAATCAATTACTGCTCTTCAACAACCTTCTGTTTACAGTGTGCAGCTTCCCGAAAGTCTCTCATTTTGCGGAGAAAAAGTGCCGCTCGATCATTTTATGGTTCGCGAAAAGTTAGATCGGGAACTAACTTCCAATACTTTTTTCCATTCTTCCACCATTTTGCTTTTGAAAAGGTCAAACCGATGGTTTCCGGTCATCGAACCTATTCTGTCAAAATATGGAATTCCGGATGATTTCAAATACCTTGCTTTGGTCGAAAGCGGATTGCAGAATGTAGTTTCCCCATCAGGTGCTGAAGGAATATGGCAATTTTTACCAAAAACAGCCCGTGAATACGGGCTTGAAGTAAATTCAGGTATTGACGAAAGATATCATCCTGAAAAAGCCACTCGTGCAGCCTGTCATTACCTGAATGATGCTTACGAAAAATTTGCAAACTGGACCCTGGCGGCTGCAGCTTACAACACGGGAATAAACAGCATAGCCTTGTCACTCAGCGAGCAAATGGCTGATAACTATTACGATTTGTCCCTCAATGAGGAAACTGAACGGTACTTATTCAGAATACTTGCGATAAAAACGATTTTTGAAAACCCTGAAAAGTATGGTTTTCACCTTGATAATGATGATCTTTATCTTCCGGTTCCTTGTCAGACAATAAAGGTTACAGAAACAATTGAAAACCTTGCTGAATTTGCTTTGTCGAAAAAGGTGACCTATAATGAACTTAAGTATTTCAATCCCTGGCTAAGGCAAAATTATCTTCCTAATCTTTCAGGGCGCACTTATTATTTGAAAATTCCGCTGGAAGGTTTTACCAGTTACTCAAGGCTTTTGGAAATGCAACAATAAACAGACTCATGATGTCAAATCCCCTCACTGAGATAAACCTTTAAATGTTTAACTTTCAATTGTTGGCTAAAATCCTCCAGGGTCAGGTTGGTGGTGCATTTCACAAAGGTTTTTTCTCCCGGACGGACATGAAAAAAATTATTGCTGAACACCAAGGGTGATAATTCAGAATACAAATACACAAAAGAAGCAAAATTATCTGAAGAAATTTCAATTTCAAAACCATCGTCTGAAGGCAGAATGGTGTAATTCAATTCTGCGTCAGATAATTGCAGTTTACCATAACTGGTAAAAAACTGGGTTGATTCATAGGAATCCTCTTCAGTTCTGAAAGTAGCCTTCAGCAAACAGGCAGCAGGATCGTGGCCGGCAAGTATTCCTTTTCGGCTAAAGGAAAGCACTTGTTTGCTGGTGCAGGCAGGAATCAAGGATGCCCGTTCATAGTGCCAGATAATCTTTCCGTCAAAATCTGTTAACTGAAGTTCAAGCAGCCCGTCAACCGGTTTCATGCGGTCGGAAATGAGATGTACCGATCCGGTGTCATTTTTCATAACTACTGATAGCAGAATGTCTTTGAAACATTTTTCTACTTCGTACTGTAAAGCCTTCTGATTTCCATAAAAATCAGTGCCAGACCAGCTTGTAACCGGCCAGCAGTCGTTTAGCTGCCAGTAAAGTGATCCCATACAATAGGGCATTGCTCTTCGGTGGGCTTCAATGGCTATTCCGATTCCTTTGGCCTGAACCAGCTGACTGAAATAGATATAATGCTCCAAAGTTTTTGGAAAAAGATTTTCGCGTTCCAGGTATAACCCGATTGTTTCGAAACCTGTGGGATGCTTCTGGTGACATCGGATAGAAGATGAAAACAGTGAATCCTCTTCTGGTGGTTGTATTGTTCTGATTGTCGATAGTGCAGGCATTGCCTGAAATCCAAATTCACTCATAAATCGGGGGACTTTTTCCAGATAAATTTCGAAAGGTTCTTTTCCCCACCAAACGCCCCAGTAATGCGAGTCACCAAAGGCCATGCTTTCTTTTCGCCCCCATCCGTTTAATGGTGAGGTGGGGATATAATGGCATTGGTTGTCATACCGGGAAACTATCTCAGGTAGCAACTGGTGGAATAAACGCTGATAGTTTTCCCAAATCAATGCAGAGTCTTTTGCTGAAAGTCTGTATTGCTTTTGCCAGCCCCAGTTTTTCCAACCTTCATCAATTTCATTGTTACCACACCATAATGCAATGCTGGCATGGTTGCGAAGACGTTTCACCTGATGTTCAGCCTCTTGCCTTACATTTTCCAAAAATGCAGTGTCGCCGGGGTACATCGCACAGGCAAACATAAAGTCTTGCCAAACCATAATTCCGTGCTTGTCGCATAAGTGATAAAAGTCATCATCCAGGTAAACACCCCCACCCCAGACTCTGAGCATGTTCATATTTGATTTTGCTGCCAGTTTGACCAAACCAGCATACTGCTCCCGGTTAACCTCAGTCATAAAACTGTGAGGCGGAATGATGTTGGAACCTTTTATGAAAATTTTTTCTCCATTGAGTTTGAAATAGAAGGATTGTCCGTATTCGTCTTTCTCCCGCACCAGTTCAATGGTTCGTATGCCATAGTCTATTTGTTGTGAGTATTCATAACCCGATTCACCGGAGATAATAATTTCAAAGGGATAAAGATAGGGTTCTCCAAAGCCGTTGCACCACCATAAAATTGGATCTTCCAAAGAAAAAGTAAAATAGATTGCTTCTTTTTTTGGGTGCAACATTACTTTTTCTATGAAGAGGTCTTTTTTTGACAGAAGGTTTTTTACTTTAATTTCGGCTTTTTCTTCTCCTGAAGAATGAACAAAAACCAACCCTTTGATGACGGCTCTTTCCGGCGCTATGGATGTTGTACTCAGATGAATATCCACGATGGAATGTTTTTCCCAAATTTCGAGATAAACAGGTTTCCATATTCCAGCTGTTACATATTTTGGCCCCCAGTCCCAGCCAAAATGATAGGCTGCCTTGCGTGCAAAAACCCATTTTCCGCCCGGTAGAGGATAATCCAGTGCAAGTGAGTCTTTGATGTATTGTTCTTCAGCCGATGAAAAAATTACTTCAAGAAGGTTTTCTCCTTCCTGAAGAAAAGGTTTGATGTTCACCGACCATTTCCTGAACATATTATTAGTTTCCAACACTTTTTCGCCATTTAATAATATCCTGGCATAGGTATCGAGGCCTTCGAAAACCAGCCGGATATTCTGCTTTTGAAGAAGGCCGGAATCAGCACAAAAGGTTTTACGATACTTCCAGTCGGATTGTCCGATCCATTGTAGTTTTTTTTCATTACAGCCATGGAATGGATCAGGAATGAGCTTGTTTTTAAGTAAATCAGTATGAATGGAGCCCGGGACAAAGGCCTTATGCCAGGATTCCCTGCCGGCATCAATTTTCTGAAATTCCCAACCATCGGTAAGCAAAACCTTTTCAGCAAAAGGTTTTTTTTCGGAAGTGCAACCGGTCAAGAGTATGAAGAAGAAGTATAAAAGTCTTTTCATCCGGTGAAGGTCTGATTTGCTATTTGCTTAATAATTTCATGGCCAGCAGAAAAACATAAATGATACATATTGCGGGCACAATGAAACCAAGAAGTACATTGATATCAGCTACCAGTCCGGTAATGGGTGGTACAATGGCACCACCCACGATGGCCATTACCATCAGTCCCGAAAGTTCGTTGCTTCGTTCGGGAAGAGTGTCAACGGTAATAGAAAAGATCAGAGGGAAAATGTTCGCAAAACCAAGTCCGATCATAAAAATCCCTGCAAAAGCAAAATACTGACTCCCAAAAAAGAGCATCAGCATGCCGGCTATGGACAACAATACACTAATTATCAGAAATCTGTCTGCTTTAACTCTCCTAAGAATGAATGCTCCGGCAAGTCTTCCGATAAAAATTGGCAGGAAGAACAATGCCCATGCCAGCCATAAACCGAAATTGCTGATTCCGTAAACAGTATCCATGAGGATAGGAACCTGCGCACTCATCGAAACTTCGGCACCAACATACAGAAAAATTCCAACCACCATACTAAGAACGAATGGATTTTTCAATAGCAAAACACTGGAGAGAAATGTTGCCGGTTTGGAATCAGGGTCTTTTTTTTCATGGATAGTTACGGATTTGACCCAGATAAAAGTAATGAACAGAATGAGGGCAAAAACAGGGAAAAGAATAGTCCAGTCAAGTCCGAACCATAAAGTCACCGCCGGAGGAATGAGAAAACCCATTGAAGAACCTATTGCTTTAATTGATTGTCCAAGTGAGAGGTTGCTTGAATATCTTCCCGGATCAGAAACATCACGCATGATCGGATTTCCGGCAACCTGCAGGGTGGTAGCACCGGCTCCGAGCAAAAAGATGGAAGCAAAAAGTGCATACAACCTGATGTTTGAGTCTGAGTCGAGCGTTGTCTGAGGGCCATACATTCCAAATGCAATTGGAATTAAAAGCCCTATCAAAGCTATGAGCAAACCCATAGACAATATATATTTTTTCCCTTTAACATCCTGAAATACTCCAAGCGGAATAGAGAAAATTCCAAACATGATGAAACCGCTTGTAGTCATCAATGACGCTACAAAATTGGAAACCAGAAAGGATTCTTTGACAAGTGAAACCAGTGGCCCGACAACATCGCCAAAACCCATTGCAAGAAAAGCCAAAAAAATCGGTAATGTTTTATTTTTTGACATAATGATATTGAATAAGTGGATGAAATATAAAACAGAGGGACAAAGATAATTACTATTTATCTGCCATTAACCATAGACACTATAATCCTGAATGATTTGCCGGATTTCTTCAGGAAGTTGTAAAGGAAAGGACTATTTTTCAAGCCAGTGCAGAGAGTCACCCCATTCGTCCCATGCGATCTGATTAGAGGCAAGTTTTATACGCATTTCAAGGCAGGATTTACAATCTTCAGGATTTTCGGCAGTGCAGGGTTTGTTGTCGTATAGTTTATAATAATCACGGTAAGTGCAAGGTGTGATATTAGGCATGATGACGTTGGCACCAATCATGATCGCTTTTTCTCTTCCCATTTTTTCGATGGATTGCAGTGCAGTGGCAGAAGCTATATTGATGTCTTTCATCAGGATGCGGAGGGCGGCGATCATTTTCAGAGAAAGGTCGAAGCGTTTTGCCATAGGTAATAGCAGATGCCGGTAAGCATAGAGAGGCGTTTCTGCATGTTCAAGATAAGGTCCCATTCCTACCATGTCAATATCAAAGGATTGCATCCAGAGCAGGTCTTTGGCCAGGTCCTCCAAAGTTTGAAACGGAAGTCCGATCATCACTCCGGTACCTACCTGATAGCCGGTATCCTTTAGTTCGTAAAGACTTTGCAACCGATAATCGAAGGAGTGCAATTGGTTTTGGGGATGTATTTTGTAATAGAGTTCACGGTTGGTAGTTTCGATGCGCAGTAAGTAACGTATGGCACCATGTTCCATCCATTCACGGAAAGTGTCCCTGGCTTGCTCACCACAGGATAGGGTAATGCGTAAACGATTGTTTGTAACCTGATGAATTTTATCGAGCAGCTTGGTAATTCGCCGGATAAATGCTTTGCTTCTCAGCTCTCCTGATTGTAAAACGATTGATCCGTATCGGCTGTCAAGTGCAAATTTTGCAGCCCCCACGATTTCGTCATCGGTAAGATTGTATCTGATAACATTCGGGTTGGATTTGCGAATTCCACAATAATAGCAGTTTTTCGCACATATATTCGAAAATTCAATCAGCCCCCTGAAATAAACCAGATCTTGCACATACTTCTGTTTTATGGCTGCTGAATGAGCAAAAAGTAATTTCCTGTCTTCTCCTTCTGCTGCGAGAAATTTAACTAAATCATCGGTTGAAAATGTTGATTGGTTTAGTATCTGGGCAAATTGCATTGAGGAAATTTTGATTTATTTGGCCCGCAAAGTTAGCTATAAAACCTCATTTACATAAGTTTTTCGTGAAGGTTCTGTTGTTTGGCAAACGTTTTACCAACTGGTCTCAGAAAATGGCCTTTTCCTCAGGATATTGGTTATTCCGGCATTGAAAAGAAAATGAATAGAAATACCGGTGTTTTTATGTCATGAATTGACAATTGATTCAAAACTTTTCCTATTAAAAAACACTATTGACCAACAAAATTCGAAAAGGGTAGAAAAAAGTGGAGGGGAATCCTCTCCGCCGCCTACCCCCCAAAAAATACCCTTGAAACCTTTGTCATTTAGAACCACCAGCCGGTGGTGAGAAATCTCATATTTTTTGTCGGTCAGTAATGATTAAAAAAAGATGCTGACTCATTTGGTTAAGTCAAAATGGATGTTGCCTTTACAATTTGGTATAAAATTTAAGTGACCCGTTTTTCTTTTTGTCAAAACAATTACATTTGTCCGTTAAATTTTGTCGGGTAATGGAATACAGCAAAGGGAAACTCACTGCACTCTTAATACTAAGACTGGTAATAGGCTGGCATTTCTTTTATGAAGGGATGATAAAAATACTCACTCCTTCGTGGACATCAAAAGCCTATCTTCTTGATTCGGGAGGTTTTGCAAAACCATTTTTCGAATGGATAGCTAATAATGAGCAAGTGCTCGCTGTTAATGACACGCTGAATGCCTGGGCATTGATGCTGATCGGGCTTTCTTTTTTGGCGGGTATTCTTGTCAGACCTGCTGCCGTGGCCGGCATGATGTTGTTGATGCTTTATTATCTTTCACATCCGCCGTTTCCGGGTATTGAATATTTGTTCCCTTCCGATGGAAGTTATTTTATTATCAATAAAACATTGATTGAACTCAGTGCTATCTGGGTCATTCTGTTATTTCCAACCGAAAAAATTATCGGATTAGCCCGACTTATACCCAATAAGAAAAACAAACAGTAAATGGATCAGGAGAAAAATAAAGATAAATCCGGCAAATACAGTCGTCGGGATATTCTGGCCGGTTTAGCATCAGTGCCTGTAATAGGTTTACTTGGTTATGGTCTGGTTAAAAATATTTCTGATCGTCAAAAGAAACAGTCTCCGTTGCTTGATGATTTGGAGTCGGTAATGCCCAAAGGCATACCAGCAATTGTTGAAGGAGAAACCATACGGCTGGGAATTGTGGGTGTCGGAGGGCGTGGCAGGTATTTGCTCAAAGCACTTGGATATCTTCATCCCGACCGCATTGATGAATTTGAAAAAAGGGCAAAACAAGATAAATACTGGGAAGAATACCTCAATGATTTTTATGCTCAGGAAGACCTGAATGTAAAAATCACTGCCATTTGTGATGTTTTTAAAAAAAATGCTCTTCGGGGTGTTGAAACTGCTGCCAACATCCATCATAATGGAACAAATGGCTTGAAGGGTGAAGCTCCAAAGCGCTATCAAACTTACCAGGAATTGGTTGCAGCTCCGGATGTTGATGCAGTAATCATTGCCACACCCGACCATTTGCATGTCCCTGTTGCGCTTGAAGCTGCGCGGCACGGTAAGCATGTTTACTGCGAAAAACCACTATCCTGGACTGTCGAAGAAACTTACGAAATAAGGAAAGTGGTTAAAGACACCGGAATTATTTTTCAACTTGGGCATCAGGGAAGGCAAACAGAAAGCTATCACATTGCAAAATCACTTATCGATCAGGGTGCGATCGGAAAAATTTCCCTCATCGAAGTTTGTACCAACCGCAACGATCCCAATGGTGCCTGGGTGTATGATATTGACCCTGAAGCCAACGAAAAAACCATTGACTGGAAACAGTTTATCGGGCCTGCACCATGGCATGAGTTTAGTCTTGAAAGATTTTTCCGCTGGCGTTGCTGGTGGGATTACAGCACCGGGCTCAGTGGCGATCTTTTTACTCACGAATACGATGCCCTGAATCAGATACTTAATCTGGGAATTCCTCATTCTGCAACAGCATCCGGAGGTATTTATTTTTTTAAAGACGGTCGTACTGTTCCTGATGTGCTCAATATGGCTTTTGAATACCCGCAACGCGATCTGACACTGCTCTACAGCGCTACACTGGCAAGTGAAAAAGAACGCGGTAAAGTAATTATGGGACATGATGCTTACATGGAACTGAATGAAACACTGTTGGTTATAGCTGATCCAAAATCTACCCGGTACAAGGAAAAAATCGAAAAGGGGATCATTGAACCCCATATCCCCATTTTTTCATACGTACCTGGTCAGGATAAAGTGGACGCAATTACAACGCCTACTGAAAAATACTTCGCCGGAAGGGGACTCCTTTATACTTACAGGGATGGGAAAACCTTCGACACTTCACATCTTCATTTGCGCGAATGGATCAACTGCATCAGGCTTAACAACGGAATGCAACCAAGCTGCGATATTGACCAATCATTCCAGGAAGCTATTACTGCACACATGGGAACTATCGCCTATCATGAAGGCAGGCGTGTTTACTGGGATTCCTCAACAGAAAAAATAATTTAGAAATATTAAACTTGAACCAGACAGATGAGAGATACTAAGATAGAGGGCCAAAAGCAATTCAACACGGCTGTTATCGGTTACGGACTCTCCGGGAGTGTATTTCATGCCCCTTTTATACAAAAACATCCCCGCTTCAATTTACACTCCATCGTTACTTCCGGGAATATAGCTGCTACTATCTATCCCAATACTCAAATTGTCAGGGATATTAATAGAGTTACCGATAATCCGGAAATTGATCTGGTAGTCATTTGCACTCCTCATTTTTTTCATACCGAACAAGCTGAATTAGCAATTGATGCAGGTAAACATGTCATAATTGAAAAGCCTGTTGCCCTGAACAGTGCAGGTTTTATCCGGATTATGGAAAAAGCAGCCCAAAAAGGGAAACTCATTTTTCCTTTTCATAACCGGAGATGGGACGGCGATTTTCTTACTGTGAAAAAGATTCTTGCAGAAAGACATCTTGGAGAAATAGTCAGTTTTGAATCCCGTTTTGATCGTTACACTCCGGTACTAAACAGAGCTGAGTGGCGCTATCTGAATGAAGACGGAGGAGGTACACTTTTCGATTTGGGAACACATTTGATTGACCAGTCCCTCTGTCTTTTCGGAAAGCCAACGTCAGTGTTTTGTCTTCTTTACAATCAGCGCGAAGGGAGTAAGGCAAACGACAGTTTTGACCTGAAACTGATTTATCCACGGCACACAGCAAGTTTAAGGGCCAGTGTGTTTACCCGAGAGCCGGGCCCGCGCTTTGAGGTGCATGGTACTTATGGTTCTTATGTAAAATATTATTTCGACCGACAGGAAGAATCACTCAAAAGAGGTATTATACCCGATAATAAGTATTTTGGACTTGAGCCAAGAAAATGTTTTGGAATACTGCACACAGAAAAAGGAACCGACAAGCAAAAAATAAAATATCCTACCCAAAGAGGTAACTACATGGGTTTTTGGGATGATGTTGCTGCAACGTTGCTAGGCAAGAAACCACAGGAAGTTACCCCGGAGAGTGCATTGCTGAACCTGAATATTATTGAAGCAGCCTTCTTAAGCCATAAAGAAAAATGTATTGTTGATCTTTAAATGAACCATAATATGAAAAAAAATGAACCGGGTAGCAACCGAAGGGATTTTCTCCGCATGCTTTCACTTCTCTCAGCAGGTGTTTTCTTGCCTATGGTTACAAATAAAGCTTTTTCTCTCCAACCTGTAGAAAAAAAGAAAATTGCCGTGCAGTTATGGTCCTTACGTGAAATCCTGAAGAATAATATTCCAAATGTCCTGGCAGAAATTAGCCGGATAGGCTTTACAGGAATTGAACCTTATGGTTTTAATGGGAAGTTTTATGACATTGAAGCCGGTGAATTCAGGAAAATGTGTGCTGATTTCAATCTGGAAATTTATAGTACCCATACAGGAATCACCGCTGAAAATGCAGAATTTTACTCAGAGAAAGCTTTGGAAGCAGGTCTGCAATATATAGTTTTGCCTTCCTTTGCTGGCCGTCCAAACAAAACGATAGCCGATTATCAGAAACTGGCCGAAGAGTTGAATATTATCGGTGGAATCTGCAATCGTTACGGACTTCACTTTGGTTATCATAATCACGATTTCGAGTTTCAAAAGATTGAAGGGATAATTCCTTATGATATTTTGCTGAAAGAAACTGAATCTGATAAGGTTTTCTTTCAGCCTGACACCTATTTTTTTGAAAAGGCAGGGATGAATCTAACAGAGATATTTGCACGCTATCCGGGCCGTTTTCTCCTTTGGCATATCAAAGACATGGGTAATGACCGCAATAGCTGTATTATCGGTAATGGCACGGTTGATTTTAAAAATCTGATAAAGTGGTCTGAACAAACCGGCCTTAAACTGCTGATTTACGAGCAGGAAGAATGTGCCGAAGGCTCACCACTTATTTGTGCAGAACAAAGCATTCAATATATTCAAAGATATTTACTTTAACTAAATCAATGAGATATGGAAGAATCTGAAAACAAAAAACAGGGAGTAGATCGCAGGTCATTTCTGCGCAACACAGCGCTTGCTTCAGCCGGATTTGTTATTTTACCAAGTCATGTTATTTCAGGATTAGGTTACCGTATGCCCAGCGATAAGCTGAATATAGCTGGAATAGGAGTTGGCGGACGCGGTGGAGGTGTAATTCGTGCTGTAAAAAGTGAAAATATCGTTGCCCTTTGCGATGTGGACTGGAAATATGCTTCCAAAATTTTTGGGGAATTTCCTGATGCCAAAAAGTATTATGACTGGCGGGTAATGTTTGATGAAATGCGTGATTCAATTGATGCAGTAGTAGTAGGTACACCTGATCATTCCCATGCAATTATCAGCATCAACGCCATGAAATTGGGCAAGCATGTTTATTGCGAAAAACCATTGACACATTCAGTCTGGGAATCACGAAAAATGACAGAGGTTGCCAAAGAATACAAAGTGGCAACTCAAATGGGCAACCAAGGCAATTCAGGAGAAGGTATCAGAAAGGTATGCGAATGGGTGTGGGATGGAGCTATTGGTGAAATCAGAGAAGCCCATGCCTGGACAAACCGACCGATATGGCCACAGGGACTTGAGCGTCCAAAAGAAGTGATGCTGATACCCGATACTCTCAAATGGGACCTTTTTCTGGGTCCGGCACGTGAGCGTCCCTACAATCCAATTTATACGCCCTGGAACTGGCGGGGCTGGTGGGATTTTGGAACAGGTGCTCTTGGAGATATGGCCTGCCATATCCTGGACCCTATCTATAAAGCATTGCAATTAAAATACCCGGTTAAAGTACAGGGAAGCTCGTCTTTGTTTAATACTGAATCGCCGCCATTGGCTCAAGTAGTAAAATATGTTTTTCCTGAAAGAGAAAAATTCAGAAATATTGACATGCCGGAAGTGTCGGTAACCTGGTGGGATGGCGGATTGCTGCCACCGCGCCCCGAAGAGCTCCCCGAAGGGGAAATCATGGGACGAGACCCGGATGGAGGAATCTTACTCATTGGTACCAAAGGAAAAATCATGTCGGGATGCTATGGTAAGAATCCTTTCCTGCTGCCACTTGATCTTGATAAAAACTATAAAAGACCGGCACCCGAATTGCGCCGAATTACCACAGGTCATGAAATGGACTGGGTGCGTGCCTGCAAAGAAACCCCTGAATACAGAACCGAAGCAAGTTCTTATTTCGGATATTCGGGACCAATGAACGAAATGGTAGTGATGGGTGTTGTAGCTGTCAGGCTGCAGGATTTAAAAAGAGAACTTCTATGGGACGGTAAAAATATGCAATTCACCAATATCAGCGACACCGACGAGATCAGGGTTGTACTCAGCGATAAATTTGAAATCATTGACGGTCACCCGCATTTCGATACCCGTCATGAAACGATAAATGCAAAAGCTGCTGCTGATGAATACATCAAACATACCTACCGCGAAGGATGGAGCATGTAGTTTATTTTAAATTTAAATTTATTAACCATAAAAAAAGAAAGGAATGAAAATGAAAAAAATCATCTATTTGTTTGTTATTGCCTTTGCTTTGGCATCGTGCGCTGGTCAACAGTCAAAAACCACGGATGAATCTGCTGCTGTTGAGGAGCCGTTGGCTGACAATGTACTTACAGAGGCTGAAATCAATGAAGGCTGGATATTACTGTTCGACGGCAAAGAACCTGGCAAATGGCGCGGATACAACAAAGATTATTTCCCCACCGGGTGGAAAGTTGAAGACGGTACGCTGCGTTGTCTTGCCTCAGGCCGCGGAGAAGCTGGCGGCACCGAGGGTGGTGATATCATCTACGACGAAAAATTTCAGAATTTCGAATTATCACTTGAGTGGAAAATCTCACCGGGTGGAAACAGTGGAATTTTGTATCTGGCACAGGAACTTCCCGACAAAACCATCTGGCAAACTGCACCCGAGATGCAGGTGCTCGACAACACCACACATCCTGACGGACGAGACGGACTTCACAGCGCAGGAGCCTTGTATGACATGATTGGAGTAGCTCAGGATAAAGTAAAACCCGTTGGCGAATGGAACCAGGTTAAGATACTCGTCTTTAAAGGCCTGGTGGAACATTGGCTCAATGGCGAAAAAGTTGTTGAATATCATTTGTGGACACCCGAATGGTACGAAATGGTTGCTAAAAGCAAGTTTCCAGAATATAACCCCGACTGGGCTCAAGTAGCCGGTGAAGGTTTTATTGGCCTGCAGGACCACGGTGATGATGTTTGGTATAAAAATATCAAACTGAAGAAATTATAAAAGTCTCATACGAAAAAACCCTGCCTGAATTCAATAATACCGGCAGGGTTTTTTATTTGGGTATTTTTAGATTGATTGTTATTTAACAGCTTTGGTCAAAACCGCAATTAAATTTTGAATGTACCTGTTTGTTGAGATTTCCGATTAAATTTGTGGATTAATTCAATTGTTCATAAAACTGATTAATTGCCCAAGTCCATGAAATTTAATACGATCTTAGTAACAGCTATCTTATCTGCAATTTGTTACTGTGGAGTCATAGCACAATACAGCAATTTTTTCAACGACCTTGAAAATCCTGCCATAATCGGGCGAAACAAGCTTCCTCAAAAATCCTTTGCAATTCCTTATGCAAACGCCGAACAGGCTTTGAGAAATAAATGGGAAGATTCTCCCTTTTTTAAATCACTTAATGGAAAATGGTATTTTAAATATGCTGAACGCCTCGATCAAAGGCCGGTTGAGTTTTTTAAACCGGGGTTTGACTATTCCACATGGGACAAAATTCCGGTTCCATCCAATTGGGAATTGTTGGGCTATGGTGTGCCTGTTTATGTAAATGTTCATTACGAATGGACTTATGATCCGAAACCACCTTCAATCCCACATGATCATAATCCTTCTGGCTCTTACATTACTACTTTTGAAATTCCGACGCACTGGGAAGATCATTCAGTAATTCTTCACTTTGGAGCAGTTAAATCGGCAATGTATATTTGGATTAATGGTCATGAAGCAGGATACAGCCAGGGTAGTAAGTTGCCGGCTGAATTTGATATTTCCAGTTTTCTGGAAGAGGGCGAAAACACCCTCGCAGTTCAGGTTTTCCGATGGAGCGACGGGTCTTATCTTGAATGTCAGGATTTCTGGCGAATCAGCGGGATAGAAAGGGATGTGTTTTTATATGCTGAACCAAAAATAAACATCCATGATATACATTCCAATGCTACTTTGATAAATGATTATCGGGATGGTTTGATGAATCTGCAGGTTGATCTGATAAATTCACATAATCGTAAGTCTCCACCGGTGAAAATTCAGGTACAGTTGTTCGGATCGGGTAGCAATGCTTTAGTATTTCAAGAAGAAAGAAAGGTGAGAATTGATGCTCATGAGAAACAAACTTTGCAGTTTCGTAGTTTTATGCGAAGCCCGAGAATCTGGTCTGCCGAAACGCCCGAGCTTTACAAATTGGTGATTTCTCTTAAGGATAAAAAAGACAGAATCACTCAGGTTAAATCAACGAATGTTGGTTTTCGAACTTCAGAAATAAAAAACGGCCAGTTGCTGGTAAATGGGAAACCTGTAATACTCAAAGGAGTTAATCGTCATGAACATGATCCCAAAACAGGTCATGTTATTTCAGTCAGCAGTATGATTGAAGATATCCGGCTGATGAAGCAAAACAACATCAATGCGATAAGAACATGTCATTATCCTAATGACCCGCGCTGGTATGACCTTTGCGACAAATATGGTTTGTATGTGGTCGACGAAGCCAATATTGAGTCTCACGGGATGGGATATGGAGAGAGAAGTCTGGCAAAAGATCCTGCCTGGGAACTGGCGCACCTCGAAAGGGTGAAACGGATGGTTGAAAGAGATAAGAACCATCCTTCGGTTATTATTTGGTCACTGGGCAATGAGGCAGGTGATGGAGTGAATTTTACAGCCTGTTATGACTGGGTTAAACATAGGGATACTACCCGCCCGGTGCAGTATGAACGTGCGTTGCTTGGACCCAATACCGATATTTTCTGCCCTATGTACGCGTCGGTGGAATATATCGAAAACTATGCTCAAAAGCGTCAGGAAAGACCACTGATACTATGCGAATATGCTCATTCCATGGGCAATAGTACCGGAAACTTAAAAGAATACTGGGAGGTAATCGAAAAGTACGATCAACTGCAGGGAGCTTTTATCTGGGATTGGGTCGATCAGGGATTGTTAAAAGTTACTCCCGACGGTAAACAATATTATGGCTATGGTGGTGATTTTGGACCTGAAGATGTCCCGAGCGACGGCAATTTTTGCTGCAATGGCCTGGTTTCCCCTGATCGGTCACCACATCCTGCACTTGCTGAAGTGAAAAAGGTTTATCAGTTTGTTGGTATCGAGACAATTAATCCACTGGCCGGACGATTTCACATCATTAATAAATATGATTTTATTAGCCTCAGACCTTTTTATATACAATGGAAAGTCAAAGCCGAAGGCGAAACATTGCTGGAGGGAATAATTGATGATCTTGACATCGGACCAAAAGAAAGCAGGACGGTTACCATCGATTTTTCGGGATTGAAGATGGAAACCGGAAAAGAATATTTTATTAATTTCAGCGTCAGGACAAAATCTTCCGATGAGTTGATACCGGAAGATTTTGAAATAGCAGGCGAACAGATCTTAATTCCCAATTATCAGCCAGAATCACTTGTCAAATCTGAAACTACACCCCCACTCGAAATCAGCGATTTACCTGATAGTTACCTGTTTTCCGGTGAGAACTTTAAAATAACTTTCAGTAAAATCACAGGAGAGTTGACCGACTGGCTGATAAATGGAGAATCAGTTATCAAAAGTCCGCTAAAACCAAATTTTTGGAGAGCTCCCACGGATAATGATTTTGGCAATGGAATGGATCATCGCTGCGCACCATGGAAAGAAGCCTCCGAAAATCAGCTTTTGACAGATATTTCGCTTGAAAAAATTAATGCTGAAACTTCAGTTTTTTCAGGCAATTATTTTCTCCCGTCGGTAAATGCCTCCTTGAACCTGAGTTATACCATTAATGGTTTTGGTGAAATTACTGCTGAGTCTTCAATCAAACTCATTGAATTGCCACTTCCGGATGTTGAAATTCTTGTGCCTTCAAAGCATGGGTTTGGCCGGGCAATTGATTTTCAGGCAATGCCAGCTTATCTTCAGCTCAACGATCCGGGTTATCTGGAACTGGATGAATTTACACTCGAAATATTGGTTTACCCTGCTGATTTTTCGGATATGAACATGATCTGGAGTAATAAAAAATGGGGAAGAGGGAAACTGCATTATGAATTCAGAAATGATGGCAAACTCTACGCTTTTATTGGAGGAAATGAAAATAAAGCTTTTGATTATCCTTTTCAAAAAGGAAAATGGTATTTTATTTCTTTGGTTTACAGTAGTTATGATAAAAATTTACAGCTTTATGTCAATGGTGAACCGGTGCAAACCATTGTGCTGGATCATGCTGAAGCAGTAAATTTGTATGGCTGTAGCTACATGGGCAACAACAGCCGCAATGAACGTCCTTTCATCGGGCGGATTGACGAGTTCAGGCTTTGGAACCGGACACTTTCCTTTGAAGAAATACAGCAGCATGCGCAATTGTCAATAACGGGGATGGAAGAAGATCTTTTGCTCTATTTTGACTTTGAAAAACTGGAAGGGAAACAAATTCTTGCCAAAACAGGATCAGGGATGAAACTGGATTACACGGATCAACAATCCAACCGGCCTGAAATGCCAAGGTTTGGTTTTAGGTTTTCCATGCCGGGATCATTTGAAAATCTATCCTGGTTTGGAAGAGGACCCCACGAAAATTATTGCGACAGAAACACTTCGGCATTTGTTGATGAATATCATCAAAAAGCCGCTGAACAGTATTTTCCTTATGTGCGCCCGCAGGAAAACGGATATAAGACCGATCTGCGCTGGTTTGCACTTACCAATAATAAAGGTGACGGGTTGCTTTTAATTGGCCAGCCAATGTTTTCGGGTTCTGCGCTGAACAATTCAGTGGAGGATTTTGATCAGGGGATAAAAGCGAATTATCGTCACACAATCGACATTGTACCAAAAGACGAGGTTTTTGTTACGGTTGATCTCATGCAAATGGGTGTCGGAGGAGATGATAGCTGGGGAGCATTACCCATGTCAAAATATCTGCTTCCTGCCGGGGATTATGTCTTTGAATTCAGATTGATTCCTTATTTCGGGGGAAAAACAAATCCTTTTGATGGAGGTAAAAAGTAATTCGAAATCGACACCTAAAAACCAATAGGTCGTCACATTTACGAAACTCACCGGCTAATCAGCTACAATAAAAAATCCAATGGTCTTATCACTGGAAGGAAATCCGCCTTTCTTGTAAGTGAATAATTTTTTCGCAGTGTGGTTTTTTTATTATGGTTGTTTGTAATGAGTCATTAGTTTGTTACGCTCATTTATTAATGAAAAAGCTTGGTGTCAAGGCAAAAAAAATCCCGGTAACCAGAGGCTGCCGGGACTTTTCATCAATCATTTTGTTATTTAACGAGTTCCATAAACTCAGTAAGGTTGAAATATTTGATAAATTCTCTGTCAATTTTTGCTTCAGCTTTGTATTTGTTATCAACTCTGATAGCTTTTTCCAGATTGTTGAGCATCATGGTCTGGTTGTTTGTGCGTGCTCCCACCACAGCAAGTAAGTAATAGGTATCGCCATTCTTTCTGGCACATTCAAGATTAGAAGCTGCATCACTTGTATTGCCATCAATCAGCTGTGCTAAAGCCATGTTGTAGTTACAATTAACGCCGCTAAATTTGCTCAGAGCACCTTTATAATCGGCTTTTGAAAGAGCTACCAATCCTAAGTTGTAATTGTTGTCAACACCCATTCTGTTAGCATTATTGAAATATTTTTCTGCTTCTGCAAAATTGTTTTCAATTGCGTAAACTACACCGATGTTATTAGCAATAAGTCCATTATTAGGATTGAGTTTTTCTGCTTTTTCGAAATAATCTCTAGCTTCAGAAGTTTTACCAAGTTTTAATGCCATGTATCCAGCATTGTTTTGGGCTTCCCAACTATTGTCAAATTGATTGGCAGCAGCTTTGTAAATATTGTATTTGGTAGTCCAGTCCTGGGTAAGTGTGGCAGCATAGAGCAATTCTGCCTGGCTGAGTTCAGCCGGACTGGTTGTGGCAAGACGTGCGATTTCATCATCTGTTTTCTTGGGTTCGTAACAGGTAACGGTGATTTCGGCACGACGCTGGGCTGGCAAAATTTCGGATTCGAGTTCAGGGAAAATCAGGATCATGTTTCTGATTTCTTCTTCACGCTGCTCTGGTTTTGATGATCTTACAACATTCAGGATAGGTTGTTTGTCCTGAATATTGGATGCTTCAACCTTGGTAACAAAGCTGTTCCAGTCGGGACCGTTTCCTACCATTTTGAAATTCAGGTCGTTTTTAGCATTTTTGTAGGTAACTTTTGTGTCCTTTTCTTTGGCTATACGGTCGAAAGCTTTGTAAAGAATGTCGGCAGCAGTATTTGCTCTTCTTTCAGACAGGCCGTCGTTGAAAGTTTCTTCACCTTCGGGGGATGCCCATCCGTTGATCACAACGTCTTTTATTTCCCATCCCTGACTAACAAAGTTATTTACCTCCTCAAGAAGGTTGGTAACATTGTATTTTTTATTCCATTCGAGATTAGTATCATAGTTATGCTTGTTTTTGGCAAAATAGACGGTAGCATTTTTGCTTGCAAGCGTTACTTTTTCATAACCATGAGGAGCCAGACCGAGCAGATCAACTTTGCTTTCTTCTTTTACCTGGTAAGCAGAGAGGTCAATATTTCCATTGGCATCGCGTACCGGGTTTACTTCGCCTACTTCGACGATCTCGCGTACTTCATTTTCGACTTTGATTTTGTGTGAGGTGCAGATTATTCCATCAGCAAGTTTCTTTTCGCCGAGGATAACAGATTTTTTCATTCCGCGTGCATCTTCAAATGTCATGCCTGCAGCGATCGGGTCTTTTGTAAGAAATGCCACACTGGTAACAATCAGCTCAGAGGCTTTCATTTCTTTGGTAAAACTGAAAGATTCAGTATAAGTAAATGAACCTCCTTCGGCATAAGAAATGGTAATGCCTTCACCAGATACACTTTCACCTTTCAGGACAAGTGGTCTCAATTCAAGCTGCCCACCTTCATATTCAATTGTCGGCTGGAATAAAACGGCTGCTTTTTTATTGAAAAACTTGGCAGGCATGGTACCTTTTACAGTGAAATTCACTATGCCACCTTTTGATTCAAGAACTTCAGGTGTCACTTCATACGTGATGGATTCAAAGTTCTTGGCCATTTTGTTCAGAGAATTACACCCTGCAAACAATGCAGCGATTAAAATTAATCCTGCAAACTTCAGAAAAGTTTTCTTTTGATTCATTTCTTTATTTGTTTAGTAGTTAGTAAAATTTTGTCTATGTGTATGTTTATTAATTCGCATTAAAATTACAAAAAAAAATCACAAAATCAGCTTTTGTTAAAAGTAAAATATTTTGCAAATGTATGATTTTCTACTGGTTTGAAAAATTTTTTGTTTGTTATCGCCGTCAAATTTAAGATTTCTTAGTAAAATGCCAAAACAAACTCCAGATGACAATCCCTGCTGAAACAGATATATTTAGCGAATGTTTGGTGCCAAATTGCGGAATTTCAATGCAAAAGTCACAGATATTTACCACATCCTGGTCAACACCTTTTACTTCGTGGCCGAAAACAATTGCCAGCCTGGTATCCGGAGAAATGCTGATTTTTTCGAGTGAAACGGCATTGCTCACTTGTTCAATTGCGGCTATTGTATAACCACTGGATTTAAGTTTTTCCACTGCACGGATTGTACTGTCAAAGTAATGCCACTTAACGGTCTCCGTGGCTCCAAGTGCGGTTTTGTGAATATCACGGTGTGGCGGGCAGGCTGTAATTCCGCATAAATAAATGGATTCAACAAGAAAAGCATCAGCTGTACGAAAAACTGATCCTATGTTGTTGTGGCTTCGTACATTGTCCAGAACGATAACCAGAGGGATTTTTCGGGTTTGAAAATATTCTTCAGGAGATTTGCGGTTAAGTTCATTGTTGGGAATCTTACGTTTTAGCATGGTTCAGTTCAAGTTTTAAAAAATTTTCTAAAAAACAGATTTTATTAAAAATTAAATTGTCAATAGAAAAGATAGAGGGAAATTCATTTATTGTCATGCGATTCCAAGATTTTTGCCATAGATCAATTGTCCGCAGATACAATCATTCAGATTGACGATATCCGGCAGATGACCCCACTCGACAAAGCCAAAATTCCTGAGTATTCCGGCGCTTTTATAATTGATATCAAGCAAAATGGCAAATAAATTTCTGATGCCAATTCTCCGACAGTCAGTCAGCATGTGCCCAATAAGTAATTTCCCAAATCCCCGGTTGTGATATTGATAATCAATGTAATAGCTGATCTCGGCGGTAGTTTTTAATCCATTTCTTCCTTTTCGGTAAGGGCTGATTGACCCCCAGCCTGTAACCCTTTCTTCTGCTTCGATAATATAAACAGGGAAAGTGTTTTGTTCATGTTCGGAAAACCATTTCCGGCGTTGATCAGTAGTTACCGGATCAATGTCGGCAGTTACATTACCGGATCTGACAGCCTGGTTATAAATGTCAACGATTATCGGAAGGTCATCAATGGTGGCAAATCTGATAATAGGATGCATGACTTGTTTAAAAAAATAGGATGATTTATTTTGTTGGTTAATGTGAATGTTTTTTCATTGTGAGAGTCTGCTGATTTTTTCTTTAACCCGCCTGATTTCTTCACCATTAGCTCTGATAATCTGGTATTCCTGGTTTTTGGCAATGCCCATGGACAGGTTGGGATTTGCATAATGCATTGCTGAAGGGTAGGTTTTTTTTGCTGAAAGATGTATTTCTTTAACTCCTGTTAAATGAATTATTTCTGCAGCATTTTCGGAGGTTATTCCGCTTCCTGCCATAATTGAAATACGATTTCCGGCCTGCTTAACCAAAGCAGCGATGGTTTTTTCCCCCTGAACAGCAGTTTCCTGCTTTCCCGAAGTAAGAATACGTTGTGCACCGGTTGCGATTACGTCTTCCAATGCACGGGCAGGATTGTCGGTCATATCAAAAGCACGATGGAAAGTTACCTGCATGGGAAAGGCAAGATCAACAAGCATGGACGTGCGATGGATGTCAATTGAGCCGTCAGCTTTCAGGATTCCAGTTACTACCCCATCAGCACCGGCATTTTTTACGAATTCAATGTCTTTCAACATTGTCTTGAATTCCTGTTCGGTATAGAGAAAATCACCACCACGGGGACGGATCATAACAAAGAGTTGGATGGAGAGTAAATAGCGTGCTGTTACAATTGTTCCTGGACCGGGTGTAGTTCCTCCACTAGCAGGTGCAGCACACAGTTCCACGCGGTGGGCACCATTTTTTTGTGCTATTGTCGCAGATTCGATATCGTAAGCGCAAATTTCGAGTTGAATGCCTGACATAAGATGAATTTTAATGCTGTGGCAAAGATAATTATGAAAGGATATCCATAACGTAAAAAAGGTTTGTAATCAATGTATTACAAACCTTTTTCGAAGTAGTGGAGCGTAGGGGAATCGAACCCCTGACCTTTAGACTGCCAGTCTAACGCTCTAGCCAACTGAGCTAACGCCCCCTCTTGTTAAAAACAACAGCGTGCAAAATTAAAATTTTTCTACCCAATTAGTGAAATTTTTCATTAAAAATTCACTTTCGGGGTTTTCTTAAAACAATATAAAAACCCGCCAGAATAAACGGAATACTTAGCCATTGGCCCATATTCAATGTCATATTGGTTTCGAAGGCAACCTGTGGTTCTTTCACAAATTCGATCAGAAACCTTACTACAAACAGAAGGATAAGGAACATTCCGAAAATAAAACCTTCTTTAGGCTTTCCATTATTTTTCCAGTAGTACCAAAGCAGGTAAGCAAAAATTAACAGATAACTCAACCCTTCATAAATTTGTGTAGGATGCCGCGGAAACTCATCCTGAGAGGTGAAAACAAAAGCCCAGGGGACTGTAGTTACCTCGCCGTAAATTTCAGAATTCATCAAATTGCCCATGCGAATAAAAAACCCCCCGAGTGCTACCACTATTACCAGGCGATCGAGTACCCAGAAAAAACTTTTTTTGTTTTTGCGTGAAAAGAGCCATATTGCGAACAAAATACCAATAGCAGCACCATGTGAGGCCAGCCCTCCCTGCCAGATTTTTAGAATAGAAACCGGATCAGCAAGAAAATGTTCCGGCTCATAGAAAAAGACGTGACCCAAACGTGCCCCGATAATGGTAGCAATGAAAACATAGGTTGCCAGCTGATCTAAAAGATTTACAGGCAGTTTTTCGTGCTTGAAAATTCGCATTAAAATGATGTAACCAAAGAAAAAAGCTGCAGCAAAAAGCAATCCGTACCACCTTACAGGCAAAACGTCGGGAAATATTTCGGGGTTAACACTCCAATGAATGTAATTCAACAACATAGCAATTTTTTCGGCAAAGATAGTTTTTAACAAGAACTTAAAAAGCAGCTTTGTCTGTTGATATTTTTTTGTGGGTTGCTTTTATGTTGTTGTCAACGTTTATATTTAAAGATTTTTTTACTTTTAACCCCGCGATTCAGGTTGATCTATTCCTTATGCTGATTTATAAAATCGGACTGACTTTGCTCCCTGGTGTGGGAGATGTGCTTGGCAAAAAGCTTGTGGCTTATTGTGGAGGCGTTGAAGCAGTATTTAAGCAAAGCAGACAGGCAATTGAAAAAATTCCCGGGATTGGTGAAAAACTGGTAAACAGCATTCTTTCACAAAATGTGCTGCATCGTGCAGAAGAAGAAATAGCATTTATTGAAAAGCATAACATCACCCCACTTTTTTATCTTGACAAACAGTACCCGGAATTACTCAAACATTGTCCTGACGGGCCTGTTTTGCTCTATTATAAGGGAAGCGCACCTCTTAATGTTACAAGAATAGTGAGTATTGTTGGTACCCGAAAAGCCACGGAATATGGTAAAGAAATTTGCGATAAACTGGTGAAAGGGTTATCGGAATATAATGTCCTAATATTAAGCGGGCTGGCTTATGGTATTGATACATGTGCACATCGCAGCGCACTTGATTATCAACTGAATACGGTTGCAGTACTTGGACATGGTCTCGACCGTATTTACCCTTACATGAACCGTGGTTTAGCTGCTAAAATACTGGATCAGGGTGGTTTGCTCACGGAGTTTATGACTAAAACCCTTCCGGACAGGGAAAATTTTCCTCAACGTAACCGCATTATAGCCGGGATGGCTGATGCAACGGTAGTAGTGGAAGCAGCAAAAACAGGCGGAGCTCTTATCACTGCTGCAATTGCAAATTCATACAGCCGTGACGTGTTTGCGATACCGGGCAGAGTTGGCGATAACTGGTCAGAAGGTTGTAATTTACTTATCAGAGATAATAAAGCTGCTCTTATTCAGGATGCAGATGACCTGGCTATGATGATGGGATGGGAAAATATAAAAACCACACCAAAAAACAAACAACCTGAATTATTTGCTGAATTGTCACCTGAAGAAGAAAAAATTGTTACCATCATGAGGGTTAATGGTAATATGGGCATTGATGATATTACCCTGAAAACAGGTTTAACTGCTGGGAGAGTAGCAGCTTTACTGCTAAATCTTGAATTTCAGGGCATTATCAGGGCATTGCCCGGGAAAATGTTTAAACTTGACCGATAATTCAATTTTTACCGAAAATAATCAAAATTATCAGCTTAAAAATTGCTGATAAAGGATTACATAAATTTTTCAAGCAATAGATTAATACTTGCTTCGATTTTGTCTGCCTGGTCATTTTGCCCATATCTTCGTGCCATCGAAGAAATGTGTTGAATAATGCTAAATGCCCGTTCAACATCTTCCTGATAATATTCCTGAAAATAGGTTTCCAGTGAAGCATAGTATTCCAGGTCAGCTTCATAATTTGCATAAATAATGTCAGCCACCTCATTTCCTTTGTTTGTGGCACCTGCTTCATAGTAAAACTCAATCATTTGCAGGGCATACATATCGTAAATGATTTTGTTGTTTGGGAAATACTTCTGGCAAGTATCCAGCACAACGACAGCTGAGTCCATTTCTTTCCGTTCTACAAGTGCTGAAGCAAGCCTGAAATAGTTTTGTCTGGGCATCACAATATTTCGACGGCTTTCAGGATCTAAGTAAACCTCGGGTTCGTGCAGTCGACCCCAGCTTGCATTATTCACCAGCCTGTTGTACGTTCGTTCAACATTAATTCCTCCCAGTCCTTTGATATAATGTTCTGCAATTAAAGGCATAAAGCGGTAAGTAATACCTTCGAGATGACAATATTTGGTTACGTCCATTACACCTTCAACTGATGACGGACTGGTAAAATAGATTGGTCGCTCCCAGTTATTGGTGGCAATAAGGTCGAGCAACATGAGATCGTTTTTATAAAGAATATTTTGTTTTACCGTCCATGAAATCTCATCAGGAATTCTGTGGGCATCTTTTTCTTTGACAATTCCCCTTTTCAGTAAATCATCCCGGTCAATAGTTATTTTTAAATCTTTGGTAGGAAGATAATTAATGGAAGACCCATCCTGCATCGGAAATTTCGTTCTGGGGTCGTCACTGGCAATGAAATCGATAATTTCTTTCAGCTCAGTTGTTTTATTTATCCGGTTTAAATAGGGGATGTAATTGTTTTTTCCCTTATCGTAATTCTTTTTTGAAATGGTAAACGGCAATGGCGGAGAATCATAAACCATCCGCATTTTCTGGTGGATATACCATTCGCCGGAGGCAAGCATGTAGTTTACAACACGGATATCGGTGCGGATGCCTTCAACTTCCTGTGCATACCAGAGCGGGAATGTATCATTATCACCATTGGTGAAGATGATTGCATTAGGTTCGCAGGATTCAAGATATTGAATGGCAAAATCGAGAGCAGCGTATTTTCCTGACCGGTCGTGATCGTCCCAGCCTTCCCTTGCCATTATTCCCGGAACAAGTATCAGCGGGACTATTGTGGAAACAATTGCTGATAGGTTGTGATTCATTAATTTTTTTAGTGCATTGAAAATTCCCAGCACGCCAATGCCAATCCAGATGGCAAAAGCATAAAATGATCCTGCGTATGCATAGTCCCGTTCGCGGGGTTGATAGGGGTGTTGATTGAGAAAAACAATAATGGCAATTCCGGTCATTATGAAAAGCAGTGAAACTACTATACCGTTCCGGTAATCGCGGTTGAACTGAAAAAAGAGGCCGATAAAACCGAGTAGCAGCGGGAGCATGTAAAATTTATTGTTACCGGGGTTTTGCATTCTTGGAGGCAGGTTATGCTGATTGCCCAGTCTTTTGGCATCCAATGAGTTGATTCCGGTGATCCAATTGCCGTTTTCCACTTCTCCGTGTCCTTGTATGTCATTTTGTCGCCCTGAGAAATTCCACATAAAATAGCGCAAGTACATGAAGCCCAATTGATAGCGGAAAAAGTAACGCAGGTTTTCACCAAAAGTTGGTTTCTGAATTACTTCACTTTCGCCCTGCTCATTGGTGAATCGAATCGGAACTCCTTTCACTTTTCCCCAGCGTTTGTATTCATTGATGTGAATACTTTTACTGTTGCTCCACATTCGGGGAAAAATTGTGGTAAAATCGGGATGATAAACTGGGTTTACACCTCTGCGATCATCAGCTATGACATATTTACCTTTTGCCTCATCGCGAACATATACCGGATTGCCATCTTCGTAATCAATAACTGGTGAGTTGTAATAAGGTCCCTGAAATAAAGGCCAGTTTCCATATTGTTCACGGTTCAGATAAGACAGCAGTCCGATGGCATCTTGCGGATTATTCTCATTTACCGGGGTATTGGCATTTGCCCTGATAATAATGACCAAAAAGCTTGAATATCCTATCAGTAAAAAAGCCAGGCTCAGTGCAATGGTATTAAGTTGTGCCTTTTGATAACGAAGCAGATAAATTCCACCAGCTACAATTCCGCCAAACAGTAAACGGAGAAAAAATGCTCCTGCTGAGTTACTCTCTGCGAGTATCAGTAAAAATAACACAACTGCCAGCCCAATGGTTATGTTGGTCATTTTGGTGCTCGCGTTTTTTGTCGCTTTGACAAACATCACTACATTAGCTAAAAGTATAATTGCCAGGAATATGGTGCCCGAGTTAAAGGGCAGACCAAAGGTATTAACAAAAAGCATCTCGGTGTGGGCAAAGAGATTTGCAATTTCAGGAATAATAACATACATTACCACCGATAATAAAACAATCGAAATCACACCGGCTGCCAGCATTCCTTTGAGTGTGGGCTGGTATTTTTTAAAATAAAACACGAAAACAATGGCCGGAATAGCAAGGAGGTTAAGCATGTGTACACCTATGGAAAGTCCGACCAGATATGCAATAAGCAACAACCAGCGCGCTGAATGAGGTTGCTCCTCTTCTTCCTCCCAGCGAAGTATAGCCCAAAAAACTAAAGCCGTAAATAATGCAGACATGGCATATACTTCACCTTCAACGGCTGAAAACCAGAATGAGTCGCTGAATGTGTAAGCCAAAGCACCTACAACTCCACTCCCAAAGATGGCAATCATTTTCGGCGAAGTCATTTCACCACCCAACATTACAGCTTTTTTTGCCAGAATGGTAATGCTCCAAAACAAAAACAAAACGGTAAAACTGCTTGAAAGTGCTGACATACCGTTTATCATCAAAGCTACTTTGGAAGAGTCCCCTAATGCAAACAGTGAGAAAATCCGGGCTAAAAGCTGGAAGAAGGGAGCTCCCGGAGGATGTCCTACCTGAAGTTTGTAGGATGTAGCAATGTATTCCCCGCAATCCCACCAACTGGCTGTGGGTTCGATGGTCAAAAAGTAAACCACTGTGGCTATCAGCCATACTCCCCAACCAATCAGATTGTTGAGCTTTTTGTAATTTCTCATTGAACTAAAATTTGAGATGAGCAACAAATGCGATGCGAAGATACGCAATTTGAAAAATTAACGGTTTTATTGATAAATATTGCTGCAAATCGTTTTAAAGGAACATTTTCCATAACAATCAAAAAAAACCTATTTAACTTTCTATTGCTCAGTTTTTAATTAGTTTAAACCTGGTTACAAGGGGTTGAATAGAAAATTATAGTAGGTTTGCGCTCCAAAATTTTTTAAATTTAAGTACGATGAAGTTTTTTTGTCCGGTTTCGATCTTTTTTATTTTAGTTATAATTTCTCCGCCCCTCATGGCATGTACCAGTTACCTGGTTACTCCCGGGGCTTCTGTGGATAGTTCGGCAATGATAAGCTATGCTGCAGATTCACATATTCGCTATGGAGAGCTTTACTTTTATCAGGGTGGACCACAACCAGAAGGTTCTTATTATCAAATGTATTGCCGCAGCACTCATAAGCCGCTGATAAAAGTTCCAAACCCGTCATTCACCTATTCAGTTGTAGGATTTATCAACGAGAAGCAGGTTGCAATGGGTGAAACAACTTTTGGTGGTCGGTCAGGTCTTCGCGATACTACAGGATTAATGGATTATGGTGGCCTGATGTTTCTGGCCCTGCAACGTTCTGCTTCCGCACGTGAAGCTATAAAAGTAATCGGGCAACTGGTCGAAGAATATGGTTATTATAGCGATGGAGAATCTTTTTCCATATCCGACCCCGACGAAGTGTGGATCATGGAAATTATCGGGAAAGGGACAAACTTGCTATATGATGAGCACAAGCAAAAATACTACAATGCTGATAAAGGTGCTGTTTGGGTTGCAGTGCGTATCCCCGACGGATATATTTCGGCACATGCAAATCATGCCCGGATAACAAACTTCCCTCTCGAAAACGGCATCAACTCCATCAGCTCAAAAAGCTGGAATAAAATAGATAATCCCGATGTTGGTGTAATCTATGCACATGACGTGATCAGCTTTGCCCGAAAAAAAGGATTCTTTGACGGTCCGGATGCAGAATTTAGTTTTTCTGATGTCTATGCACCTGTTGACTTTGGTGCTGCTCGTTTCTGCGAGGCGCGAGTATGGTCACTGTTTCGTAAAGTAAACAGTGAGATGGAAAAGTATGAGAATTATGCAATGGGCTACGATCTTGAAAACCGCATGCCTCTTTATATTAAACCCGACAGAAAATTGTCGGTGCAAGACCTGATGAGTTTTAAACGCGATCATTTGCAAGGCACAAAATATGATATGACCGGAGATATTGGTGCAGGTCCGTGGGAAAAGCCATATCGTTGGAGGCCGATGACCTGGAAACTGGATGGGAAAACGTATTTTCACGAACGAACAACTGCAACCCAGCAAACTGCATTTTCCTTTATCACACAGTCGCGTGGCAATTTACCAGATCCTGTCGGAGGAATTATCTGGTTTGGTGTTGATGATGCCAACACAACAGTGTATGTACCAATGTATGCCGGCATAAGAAAAGCACCTGAAGCATATGCCGAAGGCAACGGAAGTATTTTGGAATATTCTGAAAACTCAGCATTCTGGACTTTTAACAAAGTATCAAATTTTTCATATCTTCGATACAATTTGATGCTGCCTGACATTCAAAAGGTACAGTCAGAACTTGAAAACAGATACAAGGAATTTGTGCCCGCAATTGATAAAGCAGCTGCGGAACTGTTCAATAAAGACCCGGAACTGGCCAGAGATTTCATTACTGATTTTTCGGTGAAAATGGGCAATTACACTGTACAGCGCTGGGAAGAATTGTTCAGGTTTTTAATGGTTAAATTTATTGATGGTAATTTAAAAAAAGAAGAAAACGGTGAATTTGTAACCAATAAATATGGAAAATACCCCATTGTTATTCACCCTGAGTATCCTGAATGGTGGCTTCGTCTGATAGTCGAAACCACTGGGGATAAATTTCTGTATCTTGAGGATTGATTTTCTTTTTGTCAGAAAAACCTGGAGGCAGATGAAAGTTACTCCGGCCAGGCTATGTTATAGTTTACGAAGGTCAAAAATATCTTTACGTCTGTCTTTTAGGTTTCGGACGCTGCCAAACTCATTCAATTCTTTGAGTAAATCAAGGTCAACATCAGCTATAAGGATCATTTCGGTATTCGGAGTAGCTTCGGCTTTAATCCCATTGGTGGGGAAGGCAAAGTCACAAGGCGTGAAAACCATTGACTGGGCAAACTGGATGTCCATGTTGTGAACATTTGGGAGATTGCCCACACTACCTGCAATAGCAACATAGCATTCGTTTTCGATAGCACGTGCCTGGGCACAGTTTCTGACACGTGAATAACCGTTTTGGGTATCTGTCAGAAAGGGGATAAACAAAATATTCATTCCTTCGTCGGCCAGCAGACGGCCTAGTTCAGGGAATTCAGAATCATAACAGATCAATATTCCGATTTTTCCGCAATCGGTGTCAAAAACTTTCAGTTTGTTTCCTCCTTTCATTCCCCAAACTTTCGCCTCATCAGGTGTAACATGAATTTTTTCGTATCGGTCGGTAGTACCATCTCTTCTGCACAGGTAACCTGCATTGAAAAGTTTACCACTAATTACTTCAGGCATACTCCCCGAAATGATGTTGATATTGTAAGAAATGGCAAGCTCCGAAAATTTACGTGTTATCGCACTGGTGTGTTTAGCCAGCTCTCTGATAGCTTCAGGTTCCGAAAGATGATTGTTTTGGGCCATAAGCGGTGCATTGAAAAACTCGGGGAAGAGAGCAAAGTCGGACCGGTAACCTGAAACTGCATCCACAAAGAATTCAACCTGTTGCATTAGTGTTTCGATGCTATTATAAGGGCGCATCTGCCATTGAATCAATCCGAGGCGTACGACTCTTTTTGTGGTCAGGGCCTTTTTCCCGGGTTTATCATAATAAATATTATTCCATTCGAGTAGCACGGCAAATTCATTGGAAGCTATGTCGCCTTCCAGGTATCCTTTTAGGATTTTTGTCGGATGAAAATCGTTGGAAATCTGAAAATTAAGAACCGGATCATGAATTTCTTTTGCCCTGACTTTTTCAATGTATTGTTTGGGAGTCAGTTTATCGGAATATTTGTGATAATTGGGGATTCTTCCGCCAAAGGCGATGCCTTTCAGATTGAGTTTTTCACAGAGGTCTTTCCTGTAATCATATAACCGGCGGCCCAGTCGCAAACCACGAAATTCAGGTTTAATAAAAATGTCGATCCCATAAAGCATATTTCCGTTTTTTGTGTGAGAGTCGAAAGTGTAATCAGCCGTAATTTCTTTGTAGGTATGTGAGCTTTCGTATTTCTCAAAATCAACAATGATGGACAATGCACAACCGGCTAAAATCCCGTTCACGCTGATTACTACCTGACCCTCAGGAAACTTTTTTACCAGAGATTCGATTTGATGTTCTTTCCAATATGCATTAGGCATCGTTTGGTATGATGCAATCATTAAATCCTTCAATTCCTGATAATCCTTGATATCAAGATACTTCAGTTCAATGTTGTCAATTTCGTTCAGATTCATAAAAACTCAAGTGGATAAAAGCGTGAAAAGTACCGAAGGATTTTATTTATTGCCACAAAACCGCTGAAAGTTTGAAGTGCCGCTTTTATCGCCCATATCTGCTGATTTCCTGAAATCTTTGCATGCCTCATCCTTCATTTTCAATTCGAGTTTGCAGACACCCCTGAGATTGATTAAAGAGGAATTTGCAGGACCTAATTTTAAAGCCTGATCAGCGTCTTCAATACTTTTCTCATAATTTTTCAGGTAATAATGTGAAAAAGATCTGATCTGGTAGGCATTGGGATAATCGGGAACTATTGCTATAAATTCGTCAAGCAGAGGAATTACTTTATCATACTTTTTTGCTTTATAGTGCGCTGCAGCTTCATTAAAAAAGTGGAGATTAGGCTCAATTTCCAGTTTATGCCTGAGAAAACGATGCTGTTTTTGAACAAGAGTGTCATGTGGATGATACTTCATGGCCTGATTAACCATTTCATTCGCTTTTTCTAAATTATTATTCTGAATATAATAATTGCTTGCCAGAAGAAATGCCTGACTTTCTTTTTTGTTTTTGGCTAAAAACCTTTCATAAATATGAGGTATTGAGTCAGTGTCACCGCTTCGTTCAAGCAGCGAAGTGTACATTTGAATGTTGCGCAGATAATTTGGTTTAAGTTGATAAGCAATTTTGGAGTAGTAAAGTGCACTGTCATACTGTTTCATGTTGTTGAAGGCCATAGCCATGAAAAATTCCCTGCGCGCATCGTAAGGGCTTGAGTAATCAGTGTAGAGGACATCAAGTGCTTCCTCATATTTTTCTTCGTTTATCAGGTATCTTGCTTTTAATGTTTCAATTGATTCGCCCCAGACACTGACATCAGGCATCCATGGGAACCCGGCAATGATCCTGGCCGAAGGTTCTTTCAATTTGCCTTGCATGATTTCCTGGTAAACGATTCGCTGGGTTATAGATGATTGAAAATTCAGATACAATAGCCAGACTGATGTAGCAAGAATCAGAATTCCAACAATAGATGCCACAATCCTGACTGGTCGAAGACCTAAAATCTGCCTGTTGCGCATTATATAATTCGACTCGGTGTTTTGGTCATGATAGCTGGTGGCAATTCCGGCGGATACAAAAAATGCAAAAAGAGCTGTAATTTCAGGCCTGTCAGCCGGAAAATTAAAAAATGCATCCACCGCATAAAAAGCTACACCTGTTGCCGCTAAAAATAAAAACTGATGAAGTTTTTCAGGATCATTGGTTTTATTAAAATAATGCCGGATGAACAGTGATATAATGAGCAGAAAAATCCCCATAAACAACAATCCCCCAAAGATGCCTGTTTCTGCCGTGGTTTCGATAAAATCGTTGTGAGCTTTGTAAAGATAAATAAACCCCGGGTTTTTTTGATTTTCATATTTCAGAATATCAACCTTCCAGTTTCCGCTGCCAACCCCTAAAAGCGGTTTTTCTTTAATGAGCTCCCAGGACCATCTCCAGGCATCCAACCTGAGTGAACTTGCACTTTCAGGATTTTTTAGAGTAGAAAGCTGTGCAACAACACTTTGCGTATGACGACTTTTTTTCTTCTTAGGATAAAGATTTGCTTGCGTAAAATTAAAAATGCCAAGCCCGATAATAATCGAGCCAATATAAACACCTGCAAGCATAAGTGCTGTTTTTTGCTTTTGACGGATGTAAACGACAATGTTGTAACAAATAAATACAATGGAAATGATGAGAAGTCCAAGATAAAATGCCCTGGTTGCCATGAAAAAAGTTGCTGTGATTCCTAAAGTAATGGCAAACCAACCGAAAACCCTAAGCCATTTTTTATCGAAAACCAGCAACCAAAGAGCAAAAGGTAGTTTTACATAAATTGCTGATGCAAGAATATTCTTGTTGGAATAAACTGTTTTTATGTCGGCTATAGCTTCAATTTCTCCGATGATGAACTTGTTGATGTTGACAAAAACGGAAATCGAATCAAAAATCAACAATGCAGTCATAGTAATTATAATCAGTCTGATGTATTTAAGATTGTGCATCAGAATGATGGAAAGGTTAAACACAGAAGCAAATATGGTAAAGAGCTTGGTAAATTGCAGAACCGACTCGAGAATATTGATTGACTGCGTAAATGAAAGGAGAGAAACTAACAAAAATCCACTGTAAACCAGTCCAATAGGATTAAGAAAAAAACGGTCAGCTAAACGATGGTTTTTTAAAACAGGGCTAAATAAGAAAACAACAAATACTACCAGGTTGAGTGTGGCCGTCATAAAAAACTTTGGAGTGTTGGTGTCGAGCGACATCCAGTTCGGTGTAAAAGTTGGAATAAAAATGTAACCAGATATTATCAGTCCGAAAAGAAAATCTATCGGTTTAATCAATGGTTCATGTTCTGTTTTTTTCGATGTCTTTTTTTTGGTTTTCTTCATAATAAAACATTTTAGCTTTTTAATCAGCTGTTTTTGGGTTTATGCTTACCGGATTTGATGAATCAAGCTTTTCATAAATTGAATTGTTGCTTCGATAGTCCGGAACAATTTTTTTCAGAGCAGCCACAATTTTGAAATTATCGTAGGATTGCCATTGCAGGGTCAGATCATCAAGTTGTTGTACAAGTAATTGGTGATCAGCAGGATTTACCTGGGCAATCATGATTCTGGGATGATGAGTAGGTAATGTGTTTTCACTACTGTTCAATAACTCTTCATAAAGCTTCTCGCCTGGCCGTAGTCCCGTGTAGATAATCTTTATATCTTTTTCAGGTTGAAGACCGGAGAGACGAATCATATTTCGGGCAAGCTCAACAATGCGAATGGATTTTCCCATGTCAAACATAAAAATTTCACTGCCTTGGCCCATGGCGCCAGCTTCTAACACCAATTGGCAGGCCTCCGGGATGGTCATAAAAAAACGGGTGATTTCCGGGTGGGTTACGGTAATTGGTCCTCCTTCTTCAATTTGCTTTTGAAACAGAGGTATTACTGATCCATTAGACCCAAGAACATTTCCAAATCTTGTGGTAATAAAACGGGTGGCATTTGTATGATGGATGTCAAGACTTTGAATATACATTTCGGCAATTCGTTTTGTAGCACCCATGACATTGGTTGCTTTTACCGCCTTGTCAGTTGAAATCATTACAAATTTTTCAGTACCATGCTTTATGGCAGCATCTGCCAGAATGCGGGTTCCGAATATATTCACCCTCACGGCTTCTACAGGGCTCTCCTCCATCATCGGCACATGTTTGTAAGCAGCTGCGTGGTAAACAAGCTGAGGTTTGTAGTGGTTAAAAACCCACTCCATTCGTTGTGTGTTACTGATGTCAGCCATAAAAATCTCGGCACGATCTGAAAAATCAGCAAACGTGTTCTTAAGATTGAGATATAAATCATGCAATGGCGTTTCGGCTTGATCAAGCAAAATGATTCTTTTGGCATGGCAATGCATAAGCTGTCTTGATATTTCGCTGCCAATGCTTCCTGCTGCACCTGTTACCAGTATCACTTTGTCTTTGTTTTGCTTCAGAACAATATTGTTGTCGAGAATAATTGGTTCACGCATTAACAGGTCTTCAATCCTGATAGCTTTGATTTGCCTGATTTGTAATTCACCATTGATCCAGTTTTCAACCGGAGGTATATTTTTTATGGTTACATTGAATTGAAGAAAAGCATCAGCAAACTCCCGTTTTTTAACAGGGTCAATGTTATGAACGGCAATAATCAATTCATGAATGTTTCTCTTCTTAATAAACTGGGGTGAAATTACCGTGGGATCATACACTGGAATCCCTTCAATACTTTTCCCGATTTTTCCGGGATTATCGTCCAGGAACCCAACAACATTATAAATATTGTCAGTGTTGGCAACAAGTGTATTTTTTGTCAGAATTCCTGCTTTACCTGCACCATAAATAATAACATTTACCGACTCCCCTTTTCCTTTTATCAGGTTGATCCATATTATTTTAGCCACAAGTCTGGTAAATACCATAAGGAAAAGTGAGAGTAAACTATGAATAATGATTATTGAAAGCGGAATTACTTTATCCAGCGGCCAGTGATATAGTAAAATTAGCCAGTTTAGAATAATCAGAATAAGGAAAACTAAACCTGAAGCTTTAAAAATTCTGATAACATCATCAGTGCTTGTGTGGCGGATAATACCTACATAAGATCGGGTTATCAGAAATGTCCCCAGCGAAAGCACTACTACAATAGGAAGAAATACAGGGAGTTTCCAATGATGTATATCACTGGCATCGAAATTAAAACGAATGAGATAGGCTACAATGAAAGATGCAGCCACTATCAGAACATCACCGATCAATACAACATATCCCGATATAAAGCGATTGGAATACCGAAGCAAAAATTTCCTGAAATTCATTCGTTCTGCTCTTAATCTTTTGTTATAAGATGCAAAACTACAAAAGTTCAGTTAACAAAAATACAATCAGTTTAAATGCGCTGGAGAAAAAACTGTATAGCGATTTTTTTAAATCATTGAAATTTAGTAAAATAAGAAAAGAAGTAAAACTTTTTTGTCTATCAGCAAGGCTCAGAAAGGCTGACGATATTGGTGTCATTCTTACATGTTTGCCAGAGTTATTTAATTTTCACTGTTTAAGTATCCCTTCTTCAGACAGTAAAAGAAAAAAGTTAATTTTGGGAACTATTTTATGATAAAAATTTTTACCTACTTATTCACCAATCCAAAATAGCAAAATCACAAATAATAAAAATGAAGAATATGGTTGACCTTACAACAAAATTTTTAGGACTAACCCTTCGTAACCCACTGATAGTTGGAAGTTCAGGGTTAACTGATACCGTAGAACAGATAAAAGCTGCTGAGCAGGAAGGTGCAGGTGCAGTTGTGCTCAAATCATTGTTTGAGGAAGAAATAATTGCAGAAATGGATGAAAATATGCACCGCATGACATCACGACATTTCATCTACCCGGAAACTTTTGACTACATGGATGAAGAGCATGAAGAGGACAGCGTGCGTAAATATTTACGCCTGATCAGTGAGTCAAAGGCTTCAGTGAAAATACCCGTGATTGCGAGTATTAATTGTGTTACAGCACAAAAATGGATGTATTTTGCCAGTGAAATTCAAAATGCTGGTGCTGATGCACTGGAGCTAAACCTTTTCATCCTCCCTACGGATTTTGAACGATCAGCAGCCGACAACGAACAACTCTATTTTGACATTGTAAAACAAGTAAAGAAAGTTGTCTCTATCCCCGTTTTGCTTAAAATCAGCTATTATTCCTCCAATCTTGGGCAACTCATCCAGAAACTCTCTGCAACTGGCATTGAAGGAATTACTTTGTTCAATCGTTTCTACAGTCCTGATTTTAATCTTGAAACATATCAGGTAGTATCAACCAATGTGCTAAGTAACCCTACTGATCTTGCCATTTCTCTCCGATGGATTGCCGTAATGGCAGACAGGGTAAAATGTGATTTGGCAGCCTCTACAGGAGTGCACGATGGCGAAGCAATGATTAAACAAATACTGGCTGGAGCCAACGCAGTACAGGTTGTATCAACACTTTACAGGCACGGAATCGGATATATTCATCAAATGCTTGACGAAATGAAAAAATGGATGGAGCATGAAGGATATCAAAAGCTTGACGATTTCAGAGGTAAGATGAGTCAGAACAGAAGTTCCAATCCGGCTGCCTTTGAAAGAGTACAGTTTATGAAGAGTTTCAGGCATTACATTCATCAGTAATCATTTTACCCGTTAAAAGTTAGTTAACCATTAAATGCATCAACTGTTAGTTGGCATTGATAGAATGAAACAAATTCCTGGTACACTTCAATCAGAAATTGTTTCAGGTTAATCAGTAAAATAAAATGCGCCTGGAGTGATACTTATGCGATTTATTTTGGCATGATTTTAGTCAGCGAAAAAAAATATGAACAAATTTAATTAAATGATAAATGAGTGATACATTTGAAAAAGTAAAATGCCTGATTATTGGATCAGGACCAGCAGGTTATACTGCTGCTATTTATGCAGCGCGTGCCGATCTTCACCCTGTAATGTACCAGGGAATGCAACCAGGAGGACAATTAACAATTACTACCGAAGTTGAGAATTTTCCCGGATACCCAAAAGGAGTTCAGGGGCCAGCCATGATGGAAGAAATGAAAGAACAGGCTGAACGTTTTCATACTGACATCCGGTGGGGCGAAATTATAGAGGCAGATTTGTCAAAAAGACCGTTTAAAGCTGTGGCTGATGACGGTACAGTCTTAATGGCCGAAACCATTATTATTTCAACCGGTGCTTCAGCCAAATGGCTGGGATTGCCCTCAGAGCAGGAATACAATGGTTATGGCGTGTCTGCCTGTGCTACCTGCGACGGTTACTTCTACCGGGACAAGGTAGTTGCTGTGGTAGGTGGTGGCGATACTGCTGCTGAAGAAGCATCTTATCTGGCAAAACTTTGTAAAAAAGTTTATCTGATCCATCGTCGTGATGAACTCCGTGCCTCAAAAGCTATGCAAAACAGACTTTTTAAACTTCCAAATGTGGAACTTGTCTGGAACAGTGTTCCAAAGGAAATTACCGGGAAGCAGGAAGGTTTTTCAAAAGCAGTAACAGGTGTAATTGTCGAAAACATATTGACCGGCGAAAATAAAACAATTGATATTGATGGCTTTTTTGTTGCAATAGGCCACAAGCCAAATTCTGACCTTTTCAAAGGCCAATTGGACATGGATGAAGCAGGTTACCTCTTAACCGCTCCTGACTCAACTGCCACTAAAATTCCAGGTGTTTTTGCTGCCGGAGACATAAAGGATAAAATATACCGGCAGGCCGTCACTGCTGCCGCATCAGGTTGTATGGCAGCACTTGAGGCCGAACGTTTTTTAGCCGATCAGGATTAATCAAACTGTAATGTAAAATGAAGGCTGCTCATACCGGGTAGCCTTTTTTGTTTTTGCTAAGATTAAAGCTCTACTATTCGCTTGCAAAAGTTCAGTTTTCACGAATTTAATTAATTTTGTGAACTGAATAACGGAGAAAACATTTATCATTTAATTAATAACTAAGATTTTTCAATGGAAGCAGTTGAATTAAAGCAAAAGCATAAGTTGCTCAAAACATGGGACTACAACTGGAACCCACTGGACAGAGGATACACTGATAAAATCCTCTATCTCAATTTAAGTACTAACGAAATCAAAGAAAAAAATGTGCCCCCGATGATGAAGGAAAAATTTGTCGGTGGTCGGGGTTATGGTTTAAAACTGCTTTGGGATGCAACAAAACCTGATACAAAATGGAATGATCCTGAAAATGAGATTAACATTTCGTCAGGTCCGATTGGCGGAATAACTCAATATTCAGGTACTGGAAAATCCATTTGTGTCTCCATATCACCCCAAACCGATATTCCCATTGATAGTAATGTTGGGGGTTTTTTTGGTCCTTTTCTTAAGTTTTCGGGTTTCGATGTGATCGAAATTCAGGGTAAAGCAGACAGAGAAGTCATCGTTTTTATCGATGGTGTCAATCACAAAGTTGAAATTTACGAGGCTCCCTATGATCTGGTGGATAGCCATATACTTGGTGAAATACTTACAGAAATGTATGCCGACGACGAAAAAGACAAAAAGAATATTGGTGTCGTTTCCACCGGAGCTGCTGCCGGTAAATCACTGATTGGGATGCTCAATTTTTCTTTTTACGATTCCAAACGTAAACTGGTTAGACTCAAACAAGCTGGTCGTGGGGGAATTGGAACTGTTTTCAGAGATAAAAAAATAAAAGCTATCGTTTGTAAAATACCCGGAGTAAAAGGAAATCTGAATAACGTAGTTGATTTGGAAGCAATAATGGAACGAGGTCGCCGGTTCAACAAAGAAATGCGTGATTTTGATGATTCTCAGGCGCAAATGCGGTCAAAAGGTACGGTACATCTTACCAATATTATGAATGACTACGATTTACTTCCAACCTGCAATTTCAAATATGGGAATCATCCTGACGCTTACAGAATTCATTCAGATGTTTACAAAGAACGTTTTACCCAGGGTGTTCCGGACGGTTGCTGGATTGGTTGCAACATGTCATGTGCTAAGGGTGTTGATAATTACATGCTTCGCACCGGCCCTTACAAAGGGCAAAATGTCATTGTTGATGGGCCTGAATACGAAACAGCATCATCACTGGGGTCAAATGCCGGGATATTCAATCCCGATTTTACTATAGAAGCCAATTTTTACTGCGATACCTATGGTATTTGTACAATTACCTGGGGGACCATTCTGGGGTTTGTTATGGATTGCTACGAAAATGGTATCCTAAATGATGAGCGAACCGGAGGGCTTAAACTCAATTTTGGAAATGCTGATGAAGCCATGGAGCTTCTCCATCAGTTGGCAAGAGGAGAAGGATTTGGTCTGATTGCCGGACTGGGTGTGCGCAAAATGAAAGAAATGTTCAGTGAAAGAGGATGGGGTGACCCACAGTTTTTGCAGGATATTGCAATGGAGAATAAAGGGCTTGAGTATTCCCAGTATGTTTCGAAAGAATCACTTGCACAGCAAGGCGGCTATGCCATGACCAATAAAGGACCACAACACGACGAAGCCTGGCTGATTTTCATGGATATGGTAAATAATCAGATTCCGACTTTCGAAGATAAAGCCGAAGCTTTGCACTATTTCCCGATGTTTCGTACCTGGTTCGGCCTTCAGGGCCTTTGCAAATTACCCTGGAACGATGTTGAACCAGCCAACAACGCCGAAACCGACGAACCCGCAAAAGTACCTGAACATGTTGATAATTATGTTACTATTTATAAGGCTGTTACAGGCAACACGAATTTCGATAAATACGAACTGATCCGACAAAGTGAAAGAGTTTATAATTTTCAGCGAATTTTCAACATCAGACGCGGTTACGGATTACGCAAACATGATGCTCAGCCATACAGGGCTGCTGGTCCCGTTACTCCTGAAGAATATGCTTCAAGAGCTGAACGATATGATAAACAAATGAAAGAAATTATCGGGGTTGATCCTGAAGGGAAATCAATTGAGGAAAAAATTGCCATTACGAGAAAATACAGAGAAGAACGTTACGAACAGCTACTCGATGCTGTATATTTACGTCGTGGCTGGACAAAAAACGGTGTACCAAAAATTGAACACCTGAAAAAAATTGGTATGGACTTACCTGAATTGATCGAAATTATCAAAGACAAACAGGAATAATTGCTATGTTTAAAACTAATGAGTATTTCAATGGCAGGGTTGTATCAATCGCTTACCAAACACCCGAGGGTCCTGCAACAATTGGAGTTATGAGTCCGGGAGAATATGAATTTGGAACATCTACCATCGAACATATGACCGTCATCTCCGGGATAATGAATGTGCTTTTACCAGGTGAAACACAATGGAAAAGTTATAAGGAGTTTGAAACCTTTATTGTTCCCAAAGATACAAAATTCAAAGTCAGACTGCAAACGGACACCGCTTACCGCTGCTTGTACAGATAAATCAAAGGGAGCTTCGGTTCCCTTTTTTATTGGATAAAAATTTTATCTGGCTTATTTAGGTTGAATTGGCTGTTGCAATCTTTTGCACATTACATTTTATTTCATTTCTCCCTTTAGTGATATCTGAGCAGATGCAGGTAGCTTTTTTACCTGTAATTTTGTAAACTTTTTAAAATTTCCAGAACAAATAGAATATGGACAGAATGACAATTAGTGAAAAGTTCGTGTTGATCAACAACATAGAGCTTTTCAGAGGATTAAGCCGTGAAGAAATAATGGTGATAGCCGAAGAATCAAAGGAAATGATTTATGAGCCTGGTGCTTATCTTTTTAGGGAAAATTCGCCCAGAAAACAAATTTTCCTCATCGCTGAAGGGAAGGTAAAACTTTTCAAAACCACTCCATACGGCGAAGAAAAACACATAACTTATTTCGGTCGTTATGATTTTCTCGGGGAAGGGTCGCTGCTTGAAGATGCACCACACTCTACAACCGCCCGCACTTGCGAGAAAAGTACAGTGCTGGTTATCGAAGGTGATTTATTCCGAAAATCAGCTTCCATTGCAGTAGTAACTTTATCAAATATTACCAAAGTGATTTCGAGGCGAATGCGGTATGCAAACGCACGTGCCATTAACTCCACTGCGCAGTATGAATCAGGTAAAACACGTCGTGAACATGATCTTCTTGGAGACAGAGATGTACCTTATGAATACTATTATGGCATTCAAACGCTCAGAGCACTCGAAAACTTTAACATCAGCGGGGTTACCCTCAACTTTTACCCCGATTTTATTGATTCTCTGGCAATAGTTAAAATGGCAGCCGCAAAAGCCAATCACGAACTTGGTTTACTAAATACTGAAATAGCAAATGCAATTATAAAAGCATGTCAGGAAATACTGGAGAATAAATACCATTCCCATTTTGTGGTAGATATGATTCAGGGCGGTGCAGGAACTTCCACCAACATGAATGCCAATGAAGTTATTGCCAATCGCGCACTGGAAATTATGGGGAAAAATCGTGGGGAATACCAGTACTGTCACCCAAACAATCATGTAAATCTTTCACAATCAACTAATGACGCATATCCGACAGCAATAAAAATAGCCCTGATTAAGGCAAACCAAAAACTGGTTCATGTGATCAGAGAGATGATTGAGGCTTTACATAAAAAAGCACACGATTTTTCAGGTATAATAAAAATGGGGCGTACACAATTGCAGGATGCTGTGCCAATGACACTTGGCCAAACATTTGAAGCTTTTGCAGTAACCATGGAGGAAGAAATTCACAATCTGAACCGAACAGCTGCTTTATTTCTCGAAGTGAACATGGGAGGTACTGCCATTGGAACCGGAATAAATGCCGATCCCAGATACAGCGCAAAAATTATCCCCTATCTTCGTGAAATTACCGGAACCGATATCCGCCTTGCACAAAACCTGGTAGAAGCTACACAGGACACAAGTGATTTTGTAACCTATTCAGGCTCTTTAAAAAGACTTGCTGTAAAACTTTCCAAAATATCCAACGATTTAAGACTTCTTTCATCAGGACCAAGAGCTGGTCTCAACGAAATCAACCTGCCTCCCATGCAGCCCGGATCTACGATCATGCCCGGAAAAGTTAACCCTGTAATTCCTGAAGTAGTCAACCAAATTGCATTCAAAGTTATTGGAAATGACCTCACCGTTGCAATGGCAGCAGAAGCAGGCCAGCTTGAGTTGAATGTGATGGAACCGGTCATCGTACAAAGCCTTTTCGAATCCATTGAAATGATTAAAAATGGTATGCAGGTCCTGACCAATCGTTGTATTACTGGTATTACAGCTAATGCAGTCCATTGCAGAGAAATGGTTCAAAACTCCATCGGACTGGTAACTGCTTTAAATCCTTTTATAGGTTATGAGGCTTCAACAAAAATTGCCCAGGAAGCTCTCCAAACCGGAAAAAGTGTGTATGACCTCGTGCTTGAAAAGAAATTGTTATCGAAAGACAAACTTGATCATATTCTCAAACCTGAGAATATGATACAGTAAAACAGATTAGTGTTTTTTTAAGAAACAATTTTAAGAAGATTTTACTCGCCGAAAGTTGATTCCTGCAGCATAACTCTTTTGAAATAAGTGTTCAAAGCTATA
>RZYY01000237.1 GCA_009930115.1 Sphingobacteriia bacterium
TTTGATATCCTCCAACCATCAATTTGACCACAATTTTGCCTGGGCAAAATTACACCATCCCACAACATGGATTTGACTGGTTTGGCCGGATGGATACGATGCACCGAAAGGCCGGCTTTACGAGCTGTCGTAAAATGTGAAGATGTGTTTCATTTCTTGTTGATTTATTTTATCCATTCATATTTTTCAAAAAATTTCGATCCGCCTTCGGCGGATAAATAGTCAAATAGTCAAATAGACAATGCGGCCTAAAGGCCGTTAGTCCTTGAGGCACCGGACGGAACGCCCGTATGTCTTGTAGTAGTAGTTGCTCCGGCCCGAACCGCCGCGGTCGTAGCTCAGGAGGCGGTACCATGCGTTCGAACCTGAGCTCTCACTCGATGACCACCAGCCGCCGTAGTAGCCGAGGTGGCTGAACGACCCACCGGAACCACGGCCGCCACCGGGCAGAGCCTTAAACCCTGTTTCATTGGTTGCTCCAACATTGGGGCTTTTCCAGTAGGTGGTGTCTGTGGCTTTTAGTTTTCCGCCGGCTACTTCTTCGCCGCCTAAGAGCTTGATGAGTTTTTCCCAATCTTCATCGGAAGGGCCTCGCCAGCCTTCGGGTGCCAGGCCGCGCCAGTCGTTTACAGCGTACCAGTTGTAAAGCTTGCCGTAGATTTTGCCGTTGGCAGGGTCGTTGTCGTAATAGCACCAGGCAGGTTGCCCGTTTTCGCCCGCCTGCTGCCACTCTTCCTCGGTTTGAGCGTGTGGAATGGGATCGCCGTTGCGGAACTTATCCACATTCAGGTTTTCGACCATCCACACCTGGTCGCCAATGGTGACGGTTTTAAACTTTTGGTTGTTGCCGCAGGAAAGCAGCAATGTTGCAATGATGATTGCAAATAGACTTTTTGTCAAAAATACGCTTTGATCTCTTTTCATAATAAATTTTATTTGCTGTTAAGTTTTACTGAAGAATACACTATCGAATCAGTATTGGATTTTTAACTCACTTTTATTTAGCCTTAATAGCCGTTTCTTCAACAATAAGAATCTCAGCAGGTAAAATGCCAGCTTTAAGTATATCTGCCAATGCCTTTTGCTTCTTGTGGTTCAAAATCATTTGCACTTTGAAATTAACTCTAATAGCTTCTGGGCATTTAGCATCAATTAAATTTTACAGAGTATGCGCGATTCTTGCTATATAAAGTTCCTTTATCATTCTTAAGTATTCCGTAATACCACCTGTTTTCATTCTTTGCAAAATATTTGCCTTCGCCGTGTTTAAGATTATTTCTCCATGCCCCTTCATATATATCACCCTCCCATCTGCCTGGTCCCCAAATAGATTTGCCAAAACCATTTCTTTCACCATTTCTCCATTCACCTTCATACCTATTGCCATTTTGGTAGTAAATTTTTCCAAAACCACTAAACCTTCCATTTTTCCATTCACCTTCATATTTGCCTCCAATTACCCAAGAAATAACTCCATAACCATTTTGTTTATCATTTTCCCAGTTTCCTGCATATATTCCGTTCCATCTTTCATTATTGGTTTCTCGAATAGCTACCCCTATCCCTTCTCTTTTTCCATCTTTAATTTGACCAACATACCTGTCTGTGCCATAAACCTCTGATTCTATATTCTCAAACTTAAATTCTACAATGTATCTTCCATGTGGATATAATGAAAAATAATTCTCATAGGACGAAAGAGTGTTTAATGTTTGAGCCTCTTCCCATACAAGGTCTTCAATATGTGCAGTAGCATCTTCCCGATATTTTCCTTCTTGAAACCTATTTAAGTAGTTTTCATAGGCTGAAATGGAGTGTTTTGCACGACTTTCCTCCCAATACAAACTATCCTCTATCACTTTCGAAAGTTCATAATATCTTCCCTTGGGAGATTCAACCCTGTACCTTTGGAATGATATAGAGGTGTTTTCTTCCAGCGCTGCACTCCAGGCTTTGTTATCCTGATACCGGATAATGAAAAAACAGGCAGCAACTGCAATAACTATAACAAGAAAAACGGTGGTGATTGTAACCAGTTTCCTCTTCTTCTTTTTCCTGTTTATCTTTTCCAAAGTTTGAGAGAACTCCTTCAGCTTTCCGGCATATTCGGTGTTTTCCGGCGCCAGTTCCACACACTTTTTCATCGAGCTAACGGCATCATCGTAAAAGCCAAAACTCTCCTGCTTTATTGCAGCAGCGTGCCAGCCCGAAGCAAAAACCGGCCGGGAAGCTTCGGTAAAATAGCTGTTCGGGTTTTTAAGGTATTCATTGATCTGCTGTTGTATCTCGTAGCGCTCTCCTTTGCTTTGCAGCCTGTTCAACTGGTGTTTCAATATCATTACGATAGTTTCCGCAACAATGATTTCATCCGTGGTGTTGCGACGCTCATTGAGTACATTCAGATCAATCAGGTTTGACCATTTTTCGATTGCATGGATATCATCAGTGGTTTTGCATAGCGAATGGCTCAGATACACATAGCCACGATTTGTATCAATGTTTTTCAATTCCTGTTCTTTAACCGACAACACCGGGGTTAAAATTTCTATAGCTGTCTGATAGTGACTGTTCAAGGCCTTTTCGATTCCGGCGTAAATGGAGGTGATTCGGTCGGTTTTTCCGGCTGCAAACAATTTCCCGAAAATGAGAATGGCTTCTTGAACCATATTTTGCGAAAGCAACGCCAGCGCTTTTTGATAAGCTGCTTCGGTGTTATCGGACTGCAAGGCAAGCATCTGATCATAAATCTCAACGGCTCTTGGCGATGCGCCTGCCTGCTGATGAGCATTTGCCAGCAGCAATAGGAATGAGGCGTCCTTGCTTTTCCAACTGTACAGCTCCTCTCCGGTTTCGGCAGCTTTGGCAAATTCTTCGATTTTCACATAGGCGTTAAATAGCAGTTCCCTGGCGCCGTTTTCCTTTTCATCAATAGCAATAATTTTAAGCGCCACCGAAATGGCCTCATTAAAAAGTTTATTCTCGTAAAGAAACTGTCCATATTCGCGCAGAAGCTTTACATTGAGCGGTTCAGTTTTAAGCTTCTCTTCAAATACCTGCTTTTTCGCCTCCGCTTTCGATTCAATTTTTATTACAGCTTCTAATGGCGCACCACATTTTTTGCAAAAATTTTTGCTGTCATCATATTGAATGTTACACTTTTTGCAAATTTTCAT
>RZYY01000081.1 GCA_009930115.1 Sphingobacteriia bacterium
TTCAATTATTCAAAATAATTCTAAAACAAAAGTTTATAAAACTACTGTAGCTATTATTGGTGCAGGTCCTGCAGGCTTGGCTGCCCGCGAAATTCTTAATAATCATAATATTAATAATATTGTGATTGATAATAATTCAAAAATTGGCGGTCAATTTCTTATGCAGACACATCAGTTTTTCTTTTTTGAAAAAGAAAAGAAATACGGTGGGATGAGAGGTTTTGACATAGCTCAAACGCTTGCCGGCGATAATAAAGAAGGTATTTTTCTCAATTCTACAGTTTGGGACATTCTCGAAGGTAAACGTCTTGTGGTTAAGAACATTAATACCGAAGAAATTTATTATGTTGATGCCGAAATGCTCATTGTTGCAACGGGTGCGGTACCTTTTATGCCTGTTTTTGAAAACGACGATTTGCCCGGAGTTTATACTGCGGCTGTTGTTCAAAAAATGATGAATACAGAACTTACTTTGCTCGGTAAAAATATTCTAACTGTTGGAGCTGGCAACATTGGCTATCTGACTTCATATCAATTGATGCAGGCAGGTGCCCGTGTTAAAGCAATTATCGAAGCCCAGCCCCGTGAAGGTGGTTTCCCCGTTCAGGCCAACAGAGTCAGGCGGCTGGGAATCCCAATCATGACATCGAAAATTTTGCTTAAAGCAATTCCTAATGAAGACAATACAGGAATAATCGGAGCAGTTGTTGCCGATTGTAAAAATTTTTCGCCCATCCCTGGTACCGAAAGTGTGATAGATGGAATTGATGCTATTAACATCTGCACTGGTCTGGTGCCCGACGATCAGTTGCTCATAAAGGGAAAGGAAATTTTTGGCAGAAATGTTTATGGAGCAGGAGATGCCATCAGGATTGGAGAAGGTACCAGTGCTGTGCTGAGAGGTAAACAGGTCGCCTATGAAATTTTGGACGACATGGGTGAGCATTTTGATTATGATGCTTATCTGGCTATTTCAAAAGAATATATTGATTCACAGCAACATCCAGTTCGGGTCATTGAAAAACCATTAGAACCAACTGCCGAACGAATGATGGCAAAACCCTTCGTAATAATTGACTGCCTGTATGGTTTTGCCTGTAATCCCTGTGAATTTGCCTGTCCGCATGATGCCATCCATAAAACATCAACCAGCACTGTTCCGGTAATTGATTTTGATAAATGTACCGGGTGTATGCAGTGTGTCTATCAATGCCCGGGACTTGCGATTTTTGGTTATAATCTGAAGAAAGATTGGTTGTTTCTTCCCATCGAATATGAAGCTGAAGAGCTTTCAGAGGTTTTTCTTGTGGATAATTTTGGCAAAATACTTGGTGAAGGAATAATTGAAAAGATATTATACAAACCCAATAAAACCAATATTGCCCGCGTAAAATCCAAAGATCTGAGCGGCAAAGATTTAATGGCTGTAAGGGGATTTATCATCAAATCCAATTACCCTGAAGCAGTTGAACTGAAGGAAAATTCCAATGAGATTCATTCTGAGCAGTACATTTGTCATTGCGATGATGTAACCCTTAAAGAAATTCTTGATGTTGTTGGCGACCGGAAGTTCATTTCAGTAGATGAAGTGAAACATACCACCAGACTTGGAATGGGTGCCTGCCGCGGGAAACGTTGTATCCCCCGGTTAAAAACCACTTTAGCAGGGACTGGTATATCAATTGTAGGCGAACCTACCCCAAGAGGCCCTTTGTCAAACCAAATTTCGCTGGGTGATGTTTATCCCAAAAAAGTGCATGAGCAAATTATAACCCATACTAACGGCGACAAGCCCCGAAGAATAATGGTAACAGCGCTTGTGGCCGGCGGAGGTATTGGAGGCAGTGCCCTGTTCAGGTACCTGTCGGAGGCCGGCATGAAACCTGTTTTGGTAAACTATGGAAGGGGGGCTTCCTGGCGAAATATTGCAGGAGGAAGACCAAATTTCAGTTTGCCTGAATTGTCAGATATCGCAGTGCATAACCTCGATATTTTCAAGAGTTTACAAAAATTAAGCAATATTGATTATCGCCCGATTGATTATGTAACTTTTGCACACGACGAGCTTTTGCTGAAAGCACTTGAAGCTTCAATGGCCTGGTCTGATGCAAGAATGATTGAACCAAAAGATTTTTGCAAAGAAGTTTCTCCTCATTTTAATCCAAACCTGAAAACATATCTTGCAGCCTTAATTACTAAAAATTGTTGGCAGGCAACTCCCGGAAAAGTTGTTGACCTGATTAGGCGAATAGGAATAAAAAATGGCGGTATAATTCAGGAAGATTGTGAAATGATTGATATCCGTAAGGAGGGAGATAATTATATTGTTCTTGTAAAAACCCATGAGCGTGAATATCTTGAATACGAGACCAGGTATTTTATCAATGCCATGGGACCCCAAGGGGATCGTTTTGCAAAAAAAATTGGCATCGAAACAGGTATTTATCCGGTAAAACACCAGGCTTTTATTACCCGCCGTCTGCCAATGATGGGGAAAAATGGTATTCCTTTGCCAATGATGATTGACCGCAGACAATACAAAGGTTTTGTTGCAGTTTACGGTCAGCAATTAGGCGAAACTGGCCAGATAATAGGATGTGCTTCACCTCATATCGAACCATGTGAAACAGGTAAAAATCTTAAAATCAACTCAAAAGATTTTCTTGAGATTGTGTCGGAAATATTTGTTGACTGGATTCCTATGTTATCTTCGGTTGGATTTCAGGCGGTATGGGCAGGATATTATGTAGAACCCCGCATGATCCTTGACCCGGACGCAGGCTTGTTCATCGGATTGCGCGGACAGGGATTTATGCTGGGTCAATACCTGGCCAAACTTTATGTGGATAAACTTACCGGAAAGAATGTCCCGGATTATTTCGACCGTTTGACACTCAAAGGTGATGGATTGCTCGAGAAAGCATTTAAATAAAAAGGTTCGGATAACGTGTCCAGTTTTCTGATTATCTTTTTTGTTCCTTGATTGTTAGCAGTCAGACTTTTGTAATTTTGCAATTATTCATCTAAAAATTAACTCAAATGAACTTATTCATTCGTACTATTACCTCTAAAAAAGTTTGGCTGATTTTGATGTTTTTCCCTCTTGCAGCTTTAACAGGTTACCATTTTTTGCATGATAACCAGACAGATAAGCGGGAAGTTCACGAGAAATTTCTTCTTTCCAAAATGGCTGAAATTCCTGATTATTCAAGCGACGAATTTAAAGATTTACCCAAACCGGCACATCCGGACAAGGCGGCTTTTCAGGATTTTTTCATGACATTTGACCCTGCAACAGGAGTAGTGCCAAAAGAGAGGCTGATGGAAACCTATTGGAACCTGAAGAATAATCCAAGACAGAAAACCGGCAACCCATTGCAATGGCAGGGTACACAGGCAAATATGGGTGGCCGGACACGTGCAATTATGTGGGACCCTAACGATCCGGCCGGAAATAAAGTCTGGGCAGGAGGAGTAACAGGAGGGCTATGGTACCGCAATGACATAACCGATGACAATGTTTCATGGCAACCAGTAAACGATTTCTGGAGCTCACTCAGCATCAGTTGTATTACCTATGATCCAAACGATCCGATGACTTTCTACGTGGGAACCGGTGAAGCAGAAACGGCCCTGATCATTTATCGTGAATCATCCGGAGTGGGAGACGGAATATGGCAGTCATCCGATGGCGGGGAAACCTGGTCATTGCTCGAATCAACGCTGGATTTTGAATACGTGACCGATTTGGTTGTCAGAAATGAAGATGGTCAAAGTGTGATTTACGCAGGTGTTGTTTCAGGTGTGTACAAAGGAAGTATTCACTACAGCAACCCTTCTGACGGACTTTACCGGTCGGAAGACGGAGGGCAGACATGGGATCAGGTGCTTCCGGATATTCCTGGCTATGGTGCTCCTTACGCAGTTGCCGATATTGACCTGGGTGCAGATGGGAGAATTTATGTAGGTACAATGCAAAATGTAGATACTGAAGGTGGAGCTGTTATACTTTTTTCTGATGATGGTTTCAGTGGAACCTGGACAGTGTATGATAATTACGTACAAATTATCCAAAACAATCCACAATTTAACATTCCGGGACGCGTGATGATAGCGGCCGCACCTTCTGATCCAAACATAGTATATGCACAGATTGCAGCCGGTTACAATGATTACTTTAACTATTATCATGGTCGTTACATGTTGAAATCAACCAATAAAGGTGAAACATGGAGTACCCTGCAAGTACCTGCATACGATTGGTCTACTCTGGCATGGCATGCTTTTACACTGCGTGTTGATCCAAATAACCCAAATCATATCTTCACCGGCGGACTTGATATGTGGAAATCCAGTAACGGAGGCTCAGGATGGATGAGAATTTCTGACTGGTCGCTTATGTACTCCGGCGGCGGAGATCAATACCTTCATGCCGATCAACACAATGTGCAATTTAAGCCAGGGAGCTCCACCACATTAATTACATGCAACGACGGAGGCGTATTTTATACTGAAACAGCCACCAACAGTTTCCCGGTTTTTCAGGAGAAAAATCACGGTTACAATACTCTTCAGTTTTACACAGCAGCTATTTTTCCACAAGAAGGATCAACAATTTATGTCGGCGGCCTTCAGGACAATGGTTCTTTGCTTTACAACGGTGAGCCGCTTACCATCAATGATATGGTGAGTGGAGGAGACGGAGCTACTTGTTTTTTTGATGATGTTGATCCATTGATGCTTACATCGATTTATTATAATCGGTATTATGTTTTTATGAATTTTAATTACCTGACCAGCATCGATTATGAAAGCGGCGTGTTTATCAATCCTGCAGATTTTGATGTGAAAAACAACACACTTTTTGCCAACGCAACCAGTTTTTCCGGTAGTGATCCAAATACCCTTTTGCGTATCAGTGATATACCGTATAACAATGACGCACAGTTTATCGGTTTGACAACCAATACAGATGTTTATTTTTCCCATATCAAAGCATCACCGTATACTGCAACGGGCACTTCAACCCTCTTTATCGGAACACAGTCAGGGAGAGTCTATAAAATTACACAGGCACATTCTCTGCCTCAGACAAACGAGATTACCGGGACTGATTTTCCTGTAGGTTACGTCTCATGTATTGCTGTCGGCTCCTCTGAAGATGTGCTGATGGTTAGCTTTTCGAATTATGGTGTGGAGTCTTTATGGCAAACCCGCGATGGCGGATCGACTTGGCAAAATGTTAACGGAGATCTTCCGGATATTCCTGTCAGATGGGCAATTTATCATCCTGAAAATGAAAATCAGGTTATGTTGGCTACTGAATTGGGAATTTGGACAACCAATGCGGTCAATGCTGCCGAAGTAAACTGGGTTCAGGATGCTGCAGGAATGGCCAATGTGAGGGTAGATATGCTCACGCTCAGATCTTCTGATAATACTGTGTTGGCAGCCACGCATGGCCGCGGTTTTTATACAACTGAATTTGTGCTCGATCCGGGTGTTTCGGTGGAGGAAAAACAGGAAATCGAAATGCTGGTTTACCCCAACCCTTCGGAGGGCATTGTTAATCTTGATCTTAAATCCTTTAATTCAGAGGAATTTACAATCAGCCTAACAAATATGTCAGGAAAAACAGTTTTCAGTGAAAAATATAGTAAGCTAACCTCTCAGATTAACTTGTCTTTCCTGCCAAAAGGCAGTTATATTTTAAACGTGGATGCCGGCCAGAAAAGCTTTAGCGAAAAACTTCTTTTACGCTAAGTGATTTTCGGATGATGATTCTTTCTTCCTGAGTTTTGGTATCCACCACAACCAGAATCCTGTGATAAGCAGTGTAAGCAGTGCCAGCCCCATGCTCGTAGTGTAAATTGCCTTGATTGGTTCGTTTCCTGTTTTGAAATAAAAATCAAGGATTAATCCGGTGTGTATCATTTCGATGATATCGGACCTCCGACGTTCAATCCGGAGCACTTTTCCGGTTGAACCGTCCAGTTGAATTGCCCAAAAATGGTTGGCAAAGAGGATTTTTACGATTCCATTATCAGGTCGGATGTCCATCCTGCTGATTTTAGGGGATAATTTTGGTGAAATGCTTTTATGCAAAGTTTCTTGAGCAATGGAATAAAGACTATCAACAGGTAACCAGTTGCTAATCCCGGCAACTGAACCGGTGGTGGTATTTGCAAGCAGATATCCACTGCTGTGCTTTTTTAACCCGAGCAATGTTCCCGTTATTGCTGTCATTAGGAAAAAGAAAAGTAAGTAGATACTGCTAATGCGGTGAATTTTCCTGAATATTCTGTTAATATTCCGCTTCTTGTAAAAAACTGTCATGATTATGTTAAGTGAAAAACGCGTTTAATCCATGTGGGAAGTATAATAGCACCAATAATAATGTATGGGTAATAGCTGAAAAGCCGCCATAGGAGAGCAACTGCAGCGGTTAATCCTAAAGGAATGAATTCACCGAGGAAATCGGAAAAAAGAAACTCGGCAACACCACTGCTGCCCGGTGTAGGGCTGATAAGCATAATAACCCACATTACTAGTTGCCTTGCATAAATGAGGAAGTGCTGACTTACAGGAGTAATGGAAAGAATCAGGAAATTAACTACCCAGAAACGTGCGGTCCACGATAAAAAAGTTGCGAAAAAAGCCCTGATCCAGTAAATAACAGGTTTATGTTTCATTTCCAGTGAGGTGGTAATAATATCATCACCAGCCTGGGCTGCCTGAAAACGCCATTTTCTTAAAAACGGAAGCTTGAAAATCCGGAGTAAAACCCACTTAAACCCCCGTGGCCGGATAAATACTCCATATGAAATGATGATCGTCAGCAACAGGATAAAAAGGTACCCGACAATAAAAATTCCCTGCATGCCCAATTTTGTATTCACAAAAAGATAACTGCTGTCGCTCTTGAATACTTGACCAGCACCTGCAAGAATTAAAACCAACGGTACCATGACAATGTAGAATAACTCATCGAGCAAGGCTGTAATCATAACGATGGCAGTAGCTCTTCCCGGACGGATGCCCTCCTTGGTAACAATATACAAAGCAGCAGCAGACCCTCCAACAATACTGGGTGTTACCGATGAAGCAAACTCCCATAACATAATTACATCAAAAGAATGCCGCCAGGTGAGTTGCTTGTCAGTGAGAAGGCGTATGCGGTACATATATGATAAATCTCGGGTGGCTGCCATCAGAAGGGACATAAAAATCCAGAGTGCGGAATAACAGCTCCATCGAATATTGTAAAAAGGTTCAGGATCAAAATCCTTAAAAACAAGATAAGTTATCACACCAAGTCCAATAATCACCGGAATGATTACCCTTTTGAATTTGAATATGTTGAAAATTTTAGTGTGCTTGTTTGTCATACCAGTTAATCGGCTTTTTGGTAGTGCAAAAATGGACAAAGTTTTTGTAATTATCGAAAATAGTAAGGCTGATATGTTTTTAAGAATTTTTGATCGAAAAAATTGGTATTCACCTAAAAGATGACACTTTGGCGGCGACATATAGAATAAACAGCCATTATGTCGGATAATTTACAGGGTTAAAACATTTTTTGCTGGTGGTATAAAAATTGACCAGAGTGATTCCAGCAAATGTAAAGAAAATAATTCACTTAAAAAGAAAGGAGTACTATTATGACTATGATGAGATGGAATCCTGATTCCCCATTATCTGATTTATTTGATAATCTGTTTGGTAGTAACGTTGGTGAGCGAATGGAAAAACGTGCCTATGATTGTGCACCGTCAACCAACATTATCGAGACAAACGACAGCTTTGAACTGCACATGGCTGTGCCCGGTGTTAAGAAAGAGGATGTAAAAATTGATCTTGAGAAAAATATCCTGAGTATTTCTTCAGAGAAAAAAGCAGAAGAAAAAGCTGACGAAGGCGTAAAATACAGCAGAAGGGAATTTGCTTACGGTACATTCTGCAGATCATTCACGCTTCCCGAAACCATTGATACCGATAAAATCAAAGCTGATATGGCAGATGGCATTTTGAAAATAGTTCTGCCGAAAAAAGTTGAAACAAAAATAAGTAAGGAAATTAAAATTGCCTAATCAATAGTTGCCTGATTAAGGCATATTATGGCAAAGTTTGAAAAGAGGCTGTCTCAAAATCGGGGCAGCCTCTTTTATTTTCTTTAAGTATCGGACCTATTTACCGAAAAATCGGCATCAGCGAAATTTTTCATTTATTTTTGTGTTTCAAATATCAAATATTCCTGCTTGAAAAACTACTGCTTTTCCGTTGTTGTTCTGTCATTGCTACTACTGAGCAGTTGTAGTGTTACTCATCATTTGAAAGAAAATGAGTACATTCTTGTAGGTAACAGGATAGAAATCGATAAATCCAACACCGGGGAGACAGAACTGAACTTTAATGAAGATGACATACCGGGACTTATTCAGCAAAAACCAAATAAACCTTTACTTGGAGTCTTCAGGTTTGCAGAATGGATTCATTCGATAGCACATAATGGAAAAGAAACCCGTTTTAAAAACTGGCTTGACAAGTCATTTGGCAAAGAACCGGTAATCCTCGATCACTTTTCGGCTCAGCGATCAATCGACCAAATTGAACGATATCTGAATAATCATGGTTTTTTCCATTCAGAAGTTGCTTTTGAACCTCACACCCGAAGGCACAAAGTCATTGCTGAATACTATATCTCGCTGACAAAACCATATTTAATTAATGGAATTGACTATTCCACTAAGGATACGGCAATAAGTGTCATTATTTCAGCACATAATGATGAATCACTGGTTAAACCTGGTGACATCTACAATACTTTACTCATGGATGATGAGCGATACAGAATCACCGGGCTGCTGCGTAACCATGGATATTTTTATTTTTCACCGGAGTTTGTTTATTATGAGGTAGATAGTGCTTTTGGTAATAAAACGCTTAGGATCAATGCTGTAATTGAACAGGCACAGCAGCTAATAGGCATTGATACCAGCCGGATGAGTGAAGTAAACCATCAAAAGTATTTTATCAATAAGGTTTCGGTTAACACTGAGTTTAATCCTCTCAAAAGCGATACTGCTGAAATGAATGTTTTTACTGATACTATTGCTGATGAAGGCAGAAACCGTTTTTTTTTGTATTATCGTGATAAACTCCGGATAAAACCTTCGACCATCCGGAATCTTATTTTCCTGAAACCAGGCGATCTTTACACGCAAAAGAAAGAAGAAGATACTTACAGACAATTATCAGGCCTCTCGCTATACGGCTATACCTCTTTACATTTTAAATCTGCAGATCAGTCTCAGGGCAAATCAGCAGGCAGTAAACACTATCTGAATGCACTGATTAATCTGACCCGACGACCCGTTCAGTCTTTTTCTGTCGAAACCGAGGGCACTACTTCAGGAGGAAAGTTGGGAGTTGCGGGGAATTTTGTTTATCAGAACCTGAATGTATTCAGGGGAGCAGAGGTGCTGACATTCAGAATTTTAGGCGGTATTGAATGGCAACAGGGAGGTACTTCTCAGGATAATGTTTTTCTCTCATTCAATACCGTTCAGACAGGTGCTGAAGTTACGCTTGATTTTCCAAAATTTGTGCTGCCCTTTCGCTACCATCGAATGTCGAATATCATAAGGCCGCGAACTACTGTTAAATTTGGGATAAATTATCAAAACCGCCCTGATTATCTTCGTTATCTTACCAATGCTGCATTTGGTTATAACTGGCGATACGGAAATTACATCAGTCACAGTTTTATTCCTTTTGACCTGAACTCGGTTTCTATTTTTCCCGATTCTTTATTTGTAGCCCGACTTGAGCAGCTCAATGATCCGCGGCTTACCAATCAATATACTGACCATTTCATCATGTCGGCAAAATACAGTTTCACCTATAATAATCAGGAGCGCGACAAGGTGAAAAATTTTACATACTTCAGATGGAGTGTGGAGACTGCCGGAAATTTGCTGCAGTTAATTAATGGTTTTACCGGTGCTGAAAAAAACAATGATGGAGAAATGGTACTGTGGAATATTCCCTTTGCCCAGTATGCCCGTTCTGATATTGATTTCAGGTATTATTTCGCTCTTGGTGAGGAAAATACACTGGTTTATCGGAATATGATCGGAGTAGGATTGCCTTATGGAAGCTCGAAACTACTTCCTTTCGAAAAAGGTTTTTACATGGGCGGGTCAACAGATATGAGAGGCTGGAAGTACAGATCACTTGGACCGGGTTCTTACAGGGATACTTTAGGAACTTATTTTGAAAAAATGGGTGATATTGCATTCGAAACAAATCTGGAATATCGTTTTCCTATTTATAGTTACCTTAAAGGTGCATTGTTCGCTGATATTGGAAATGTATGGCTGCTGAATTACAGTGAAAAATACCCGGGCGGCCTTTTTAAATTTGACGATTTTTTAAGTGAATTTGCTATTAATGCAGGTTTTGGTTTCCGATTCGATTTCTCTTTTTTTATTTTCAGGATTGATGCTGCAGCCCCTTTAAAAGACCCTTCGTACGCAAAAGGTGATCGCTGGCGGGTAAATACATTAAAAGCAAGAGATGTCATCTGGAACTTCGGGATCGGATATCCATTTTAACCTCAGTTTACTTTCTGGATGATTAGTGTTATAATTTCGTTTTATGGAAATTCGTGAAACAGAAGATTTGATTTTCAACTATTTTCCGTTTGAACCCACGGAAGGTCAACGCATAATCATCTTTGCCCTTGCTGATTATATTGCAAACAGCAGGCAGGAAGAAGTGTTTTTGTTAAAAGGATATGCCGGAACAGGCAAAACATCTCTCCTTAGTGCACTGGTGAAAGCTGCTCCTTTGCTGAAAAAAGAAACTATGCTTCTTGCACCTACCGGACGAGCTGCCAAAGTGCTTTCCTCCTATTCGGGGAAGCAGGCTTTCACCATACACAAAAAAATTTATCAAGCCCGAAGTCAGCGTGATGGGACAATTTCCTTTATCCGTTCAAAGAATTTTCATAAGAACACTTTTTTTATAGTTGATGAAGCATCTATGATACAGGGTGCAGGCCATGGAACCGGGAGTTATCTTTTTTCTGATGCGGATTTACTCACCGATCTCATCGAATATGTCCGATCAGGAAATAATTGCCGTTTAATTCTTATTGGAGATATTGCCCAGTTGCCTCCCGTCGGAATTGCAATCTCTCCGGCCATGGATGCAAATTATCTTCGGGATTTCTATCATCTTCACATTCGTATGCTTGAGTTAAAGGAAGTAATGAGGCAATCGCTCGACTCCGGGATTTTGGCCAACGCAACACTTCTCCGCGAAAAATTGATGAACAACAATTTTGACCAGCCTCTGATGCAAATTGCAGGGCAGAAAGATATTCAGGTAATCGAACCTGCTATGCTGGAAGACGCCTTAAATGATGCATTTGGCTGTACAGATAATTCAGGTGCTGTGTTGATAACATCATCCAACAAGCGCGCAAATATTTATAATCGTGAAATTCGTCGAAGGATTTTATATCGTGACGAAGAAATTTCGGCAGGTGATCGATTGATGGTTGTGAAAAACAATTATTTCTGGCTTCCCGCTGACTCATCGGCTGGTTTTATTGCTAATGGTGACATTATTGAAGTGCGAAAAGTTAGAAAAAGCATCGGACTTTATGGATTCAGTTTTGTCACGGCTGATGTATGCATGGTCGATTATCCTGACCAGCCTGAAATTGAAGTTCATTTACTGATCAATACCCTGACCTCTGAAAGCCCGGCTTTGATGCAATCAGAGCAACAACGCCTGTTTGACGAGGTAATGAAAGATTATGAAGAATTATCAAATCGTCGTCAAAGAATCGAAAAAGTGAAAAACAACCCATGGTTCAATGCTTTGCAGGTAAAATATGCCTATGCACTCACCTGTCATAAAACTCAGGGAGGGCAGTGGGATACAGTTTTTGTTGAGCAACCCTGGCTAAAAGATAATAAAATAAATCCGGAGTATCTCCGATGGCTGTATACAGCAATTACCAGAGCAACCAGCAGGGTTTATCTGATTAATTTCAAAAATGAATTCTTCGGGTAATCTGAATCTGACCTAAAAAATCGTTTAAAATACGTCATTGCGCAAACGTATTTTACATTAGTGAAAGGGATGTAATCAATCTGAAATTATTCTTCAGTAACAACTGCACCTGATACCTTAAGGTTGCGGTCTGTTTTTTTGAAAAGTCCCTGTAAGACAGTTCCGGGTCCTACTTCAATCACCTCTTTCACACCATCAGCAATCATGTTTTTCATTATTTGTGTCCAGCGCACCGGTGCAGTGAGTTGAGCAATAAGATTCGATTTAATAATTTCGGGATCGGTTACCGGTTGTGCGGTAACGTTTTGATAAACAGGGCAAATACCTTTTATAAATTTTGTTGTTTCCAGTGCTTTCGCAAGTTCAACGCGGGCTGATTCCATAAACGGAGAATGAAAAGCACCACTGACTTTTAGCTGGATAGCACGTTTTGCACCAGCTTCCGATAGTTTGGCGCAGGCAAGCTCAACACCTTTAACTGATCCGGAAATAACAAGTTGTCCGGGGCTGTTGTAGTTAGCCGGTACTATTATTTCATCGATTTCTTTCAACACTCTTTCGACAACAGAATCCTCAAGGCCAAGAATAGCAGCCATTGTCGAAGGTTTTAACTCACAGGCCTTTTGCATGGCCATGGCTCTTTTGCTTACCAATCGCAATCCATCTTCAAATGATAGGGATTTATTGGCAACAAGTGCCGAAAATTCTCCAAGCGAATGGCCTGCGACCATGTCGGGTTTGAAATCGTCTTTCAGCATTTTGGCCATAATGACCGAATGTAAAAAAATAGCTGGTTGTGTTACCTTAGTTTCTTTCAGGTCTTCATCAGTCCCTTCGAACATAATGTCGGTTATCCTGAAGCCCAGAATTTTATTGGCTTTTTCGAAAAGATCTTTTGCCACAGGGAACTTCTCATACAAATCTTTCCCCATTCCAGAAAATTGTGCTCCCTGTCCAGGGAAAACGAATGCCTTCATAAAAGTAAAATCGGTTAACTTATTTTCAATTAATCGCCGCAAAAATAGAAATAAATTCAAGAATCGTTATCATTACAATATCTCTCCTGCGTTCCCGAATTGTTTACAGAATAGTTCAACAAAGCTATCCGGATGTTTGAATTTTTGTTGCGAATTAGATGCCATAGCATACTAACCACCGGATAACGAAACTTTAGAATTTTTATGATTGTTTTTAATAGTGCCTGAACTTCATCAAAAAAGGATGAAGAATGCTGAATCTGTTGGAAAACCGGGATGTAATCCCATTGGAAATTTCGAAAATCAATGTTTCCTCATTTTGTAATTTATGATAGCTTTTACTATTTTTGCAAAAGATGATTGGCAGGGATTTAGTTATTTGAACATAGTTAGCCATCATTTTAGAGTTTTAATTTTACTTACCTTAAATAAATAAATATGAAAAGACAATTTGTTTTTTTGATGCTGATGATTGCTGTGATTCTGTCCTCTTGTAAACAAAAGGAAATTGAGCAGCTCATGCAACAAAATGATGAACTTCAGACGGCTTTAGAGCAAAGCGAAAGCAATCTTAACAGTTTGCTTACCATCATCAATGATATTGATAAGAATCTCACAAACATCCGATCCAGGGAAGAACGCCTGCTTCAGATGTCCGCAACAGTAGAAAAAAAGGAAAATCAGGTGGATGCCATTAAGGAGGAGATTAAAGCCATTGATGAGCTGATGAGAAAGAACCGCGAAAACCTGGAACTTCTGTCCAACCGTCTGAAAACAACTACCGGTGAAAAACAACAGCTCGAAAAAATGATTACCAATCTTAACAAAGTTGTTGAAAGCAAAGACCAGGAAATTCAAGAGCTGATTACCGACATGCAGGATTTGAATCTTCAGATCAGCGATTTGTATGGCAAAGTCAGCGATTTGCAGGAGGAAAAAGTCGAGAAAGAAATGGTGATTAACGAACAGGATAAAGCCCTTCATCAGGGTTTTTATCGAATAGGGGATTCAAAAGAACTTATTGAATTAGGCTTAATCGTAAAGTCCGGAGGTTTTTTAGGACTTGGCCGAATGGAAAAGCTTGCTGAGGTTTTTGATCCAGCCTGGTTTAATGAAATCGACATAAGAGAAACCACTGCTTTTGAAATTGATGCCAAAAAAGTCAACCTACTTACTGTTCATCCTTCCGACAGTTACATTATAAGATCGAGCGAGGACGGAAAACGTAAGATTAGTTTCGAGATCACCCGCACTGATGAGTTTTGGAAAGCATCAAAGTATATGGTGCTGGCGCTTGATTAAAAAAGCAACTGTCTCAAAAGTCTTAATTAGCCCCTATGTTTGCAATTTGAAAAGATCCGGGAGTAAGCATTAACTTAGCCCCCGGAAACTTTAAAATTAAAATAACATGGGCAAAATTAAT
>RZYY01000238.1 GCA_009930115.1 Sphingobacteriia bacterium
GCCTAATACCGTGCAGGCAACCTTTCAAGCCTTGTAATCTGCAAAGCCTGTAAATCAATCTGTTCTTTTCTTTTTGACGAGAAATCCGGGGATTGGGCATTCCTTTCCAGTCCCATTTCCGCTCTTGCCTCGTCACTTAATAATGTTTTAAAATCCATTGTTATCAACATTGAATTGAAAAATGGATTTTGGCCAAAATCCGTCTTTGACTTTCAAAGACATGGCAATATTAAGGCGTTGCAGATGGTATTAGAAGAGGAAACATGAAATACCATTTTAAAATCCAGATATTCATTTATTTAAAAGATTTTTTGGTATCAAATATGAAAGGACTTTGGTAATAACTTAAGGAAATATTGGACTTAGTAAACACAGTATTAATGGAAAAATGAGAATAAGAACGCTGGTGTTGGCAATCTGCAAAATGACGGTCATATAATTCATGTTCGAAAAAAAACTGCAGTTTGGCGTTTATACAAGAAAATTGATGACTTTTGTGAGGTAAACTGTAAACATATTCTCAGCTTATCATGTCAGAAGATCAAAAGAAGCAACTTGAACAGCAGCTTTGGAATATTGCCAACACCCTGAGAGGCAAAATGAATGCCGATGAGTTCAGGGATTACATCCTGGGGTTTATCTTTTACAAGTACCTGTCGGAGAAGATGCTGATTTACGCCAATTCGATCCTGGAGCAGGACGGCATGAAATACACAGGGATTGATGAAACCACCCCTACCGGATTGGAATACCTTGAAGCCATCAGAGAGGAGGCGCTGGAAACGCTGGGATACTTCCTCAAACCTTCCGAGCTGTTCAGCGAGATTGCCAGGCGGGGAAACAACGGTCATGCTGCCGGTAACAACTTCATCCTCGAAGACTTGCAAAAGATACTGAAGAACATTGAGCAAAGCACGATGGGAACTGCCAGTGAGGATGATTTTGACAACCTGTTTGAAGACCTCGACCTCACCAGCACCAAACTTGGCAGAACCGAATCAGCCAAAAATGAGTTGATCGTGAAAGTGCTTACGCATCTTGACAAGATTGACTTCAGGCTGGAAAACTCCGAACTCGACATCCTGGGCGACGCCTATGAATACCTGATCGGGATGTTTGCCAGCGGCGCAGGGAAAAAAGCAGGTGAATTTTATACTCCTCAGGGGGTGAGCAAAATACTGGCAAAGATTGTGGGAACAGGTAAAACCAAACTGAAATCTGCCTATGATCCCACATGTGGCTCGGGTTCATTGCTGCTGCGTTTTGCCAAAGAGGTAAAGGAGGTGGGCACGTTTTACGGACAGGAACTGAACCGTACCACTTACAACCTCTGCAGGATGAACATGATCCTGCATGGCGTGCACTACCGGAGATTTGACATCCGGCAGGAGGACACGCTGGAACACCCGCAGCACATTGATCTGAAATTTGAAGCGGTGGTAGCCAATCCCCCCTTCTCAGCCCACTGGAGTGCAAGCCCGCTCTTTATGACCGACGACCGCTTCAGCCAGTACGGGAAGTTAGCCCCTTCGAGCAAAGCCGATTTTGCTTTTGTGCAGCACATGATCTTTCACCTGGCTGATAACGGCGCTATGGCAATTGTGCTGCCTCATGGCGTTTTGTTCAGGGGTGGCGCAGAGCAGCATATCCGCCGCTACCTGATTGAAGAAAAGAACTATCTGGACGCCGTGATCGGATTGCCGGCAAACATCTTTTACGGAACCAGTATTCCAACCTGCATCCTGGTGTTTAAAAAGTGCAGGGAAAACCCCGACGACATCCTCTTTATTGATGCCAGCCAGCACTACGAAAAGGTGAAAACCCAGAACATGCTGCGTGATGAAGATATTAACAAAATTGTGACCACCTACCGCAACCGGACAGAAGAGCCGAAATACAGCAAACTGGCAACCCTGATTGAAGTTGCCGAAAACGATTACAACCTTAATATCCCCCGCTATGTGGATACTTTTGAAGCTGAGGATACCATTGACATTGAGAAATTGGCAGGCGAGCTTGTGAAACTTGAACAACAAATGACCGCAACCGACGCTGCCATTGCCGGCTTTTGTAAAGAACTGAATATCTCAACCCCTTTCTGAATATGGCTGACAAATTTCGTGATAAATACCGAATACCTTCTGCCCGGTTGCAAAGCTGGGATTATGGCTGGAATGCAAAATATTTCGTGACTATCTGTACCCGCCTGATGGTGCATCATTTTGGTAGAGTCATTAATGGCAAAATGCAACTATCAGAACCAGGTATCTTTGCAGAAAAATTTTGGTACGAAATCCCATATCATTTTCCTTTTGTGATATTAGATGCCTTTGTTGTGATGCCTAATCATATCCATGGAATCATTATAATCAACAAGGATGATGACGGGCGAGGAAAAATCACACAAACATCCAACAAAACCACGAAAACGATCGCCCAGACATCCGAATCCGCACAGACCCCCGAACCGGGCGTCTGTATCCCATTTCGCCAAAATCCATTTCAATCCGTACAGCCGCCCGATTCGGGCGGCTCTCCGTCGGAATTACCGCCATCGGAATCATCCCTACAGCCGCCCGATTCGGGCGCTCCTACAGGTGGCAAAAATCCAAAATGGAAACCCGCAATATTGGGGGTGATTTTGAATCAATACAAACGAATGTGTACGATAAATATACGAAAAATAAACCCTGATTTTGAATGGCAACCCAGATTTCATGATCATATCATACGTAATGAACGGGAATATTACACCATACGAAACTATATCATTAATAATCCGACAAATTGGGATAAAGACAAATTTTGCAATGAATAAATCCAAAAAATCATTCATTCCCGTACAGCCGCCCGATTCGGGCGGCTCTCCATCGGAACCACAACGTACAGCCGCCCGATTCGGGCGGCTCTCCATCGGAACCACAACGCACAGCCGCGCGATTCGGGCGGCTATCCCATATTCAAAAAATCCAATTCAATCCGCAAAAATGCCCGATTCGGGCGTCTCAATCCATCCATTTCAATTAAAAATTCATGAATAAATTAAAAAATATCCCCACTCTGCGATTCCCGGAATTTGAAGGGGAATGGGAAAGGAA
>RZYY01000082.1 GCA_009930115.1 Sphingobacteriia bacterium
CACCCGATTGTTTTCCAGTTACAAAATTTACCGCAATCAAGCTGAAATTGCACAGGTTACAGATTTTACCTACACAGATTACACCCTTGCTGCAGGCACTTACAACTATTATGTTACGGCCATTTATACCAACCCATATGGCGAATCCGATTCTTCAAATGTTGTAACGGTCATTATTCAGAACGACTGGATTTGGAATGGAACAATTTCATCAGAATGGAATAATACCGGAAACTGGAATAAGCCGCTATTACCAAGCTCTGCTTCAGCTGTCCTGATTCCGGTTACTCCCAATAACCCATCAATTAATACACCAGTAACAATTAATCATCTTTCCATTGATTCGGGCGCATCTTTAACCATTGAACCTGCCGGCAATTTAACCGTCACTGGAAACTTAATTAATAATCAGGGAATTGACGGCCTTATAATCAGCTCCTCAGAATCAGGCACGGGATCATTAATAACTTCTTCTGCAGATGTGGAAGCAACTTCTCAACGATATATCAAGGGAGAACCCGAAAGCTGGCACATGCTTTCCTCTCCAATGGTTAATCAAGCCATAACCGGTGATTTTACCCCGTCCGGTACTTACGGCGACAACACAGGTTACGATTTTTATACCTGGTATGAACCAGATACCTCATGGGTATATCTGCTCAATACAGATTTCCCGCCAACATGGGCTGAAGCCAACGGAAGCAATAATTTTTTGCCTGGCAGAGGATACCTTGTTTCTTATCAGGCAGAAAATCCTACTTTAAGTTTTCAGGGCATTTTAAATAGCGGAAGTGTTACTATACCCATCACCAAATCTGACATCTCTGGTGATCCTTTTGGTGCCAACATAATTGGGAATCCTTATCCTTCTGCGATTGATTGGAAATCAGTAAGTGGTTGGGGCAGGACTGATCTGGTTCCCTCCGGAGGCGGTTACGATATGTGGATGTGGAATGATACGGCGAACAATTACGGTGTATTCAATTCAGCCTCCCCCAATGAAGAAGGCACACTTGGCGTTACAAGATTTATCAGTGCCAACCAGGGATTTTTTGTTCTGGCTTCTCAAAATGGTTCACTTTCTTTTGATCATTCTTTGAAAACACACCAAAACGCCGGAAATTGGCTGAAATCAACAAAAATGTTCAAAGACATCATTTTCCTTACTGTTTCTTCAGATACAAAAAATGGATCTGATGAAGTAATGATCGGGATGGAACCGTGTGAAACATCATCCGGAACACCTAAAAGATTTAGTTTTATTCCAAAAGCTCCAAGCCTTTTTATCCCTTTAAACAGTCAATTCTTTTCAGCCATCAACGGAAATAACATTGAAAAAAATCCTGTGATTCCTGTTTCTTTTAAACCTGGCAATAACGGAGTTTTCAAAATAATTTCAAGTTTTGAAAAAGAGTTTTTTGAAATTGTTTATCTTATCGACAAAAAAACCGGAATTCAGCATAATTTGAAGGAAAATCCAATCTACGAATTTGAAGCCACATGCAATGACAACCCGGCCAGATTTATACTTCAACTTAAAGAAGGCTGTTATCCTGATCCTCATGATGAAATCCCGGCCAGAATTTTTACCAGTCAAAAAGAATTGATTGTTGATCTGACAATGATTTCCTGCAAAGTATCTTTTCAATTGCTGGATATCACCGGACGTATCTGGATACAAAAAGATCTTGCTGGTGGCACAGAATATCGTTTTAATCTGCCCGTTCATCATGGGGTGTGTATTGCTACACTGCATGGCAAGCAGGGTACGCTACAAAAAAAGTTAGCTTTTTAATTAAATCTTGATGAAAACAATTCTGATAATTGATGATGATGACTTCATCCGAAAAATGTTAGCCAGTGTCATTCAAAAAGCTGGTTTTGATGTTATTGAAGCTCCTGACGGAGAAACCGGACTGAAATACGTGGAACTGAAAAATCCTGATCTTGTTGTTACAGATTTTAAAATGCCCGGAATTTCAGGACTTGATGTATTAACCGAATTGGTTCGTTCCCACCCTGAACTTCCTGTTATCATGCTCACAGCATACGGCGATGTTAGTCTTACCATAAAAGCAATTCAGTCCGGTGCCTACGATTACATTGAAAAACCAATCAAAAACCGGGAACTGATAGAAGCCATTCATAACGGAATTCAAGCATCCATACAAAGCAAAAGCCTGACCAGAATAATTTCACCCGAAGCACGCAAAGCCATTGAAGACAGCCTTCTTGCCGGAAAAACTCCTGCAATGCGTGAAATCTTTAAAAATATCGGGCGAATTTCGCTTACCAGTGTGAATGTGGTAATAACTGGAGAAGCAGGAACAGGAAAAGAACAAATCGGCAGATTGATCCATTTCAGTGGCATAACACGAGAGCAACCCTTTATTGCATTAAATTGCCACGCATCCAACGAAGACTTGCTCCAACAGGAATTGTTTGGGTTTTCAAATATTAATAATAACGTCAGCGGAAAAGACAGATTAGGAAAAATTGAACTTGCCGGAGACGGGACGCTCTACCTTGATGAGTTTCAGGAACTCTCACCAACAATACAAAGTGAGCTCCTAAGAACTATCCAAAACGGAGAGTATTATAAACCAGGCGACCCTCAACCCGTTAAATTAAAATGCAGAATAATTGCTGCAACCCGAAAAAATATTGAAGAACTGGTTAATGAAGGAAAATTCCTTAGCGACCTTTATCTGCGTCTGAGAATTTTCACAATCCAAATTCCACCGCTGCGTGAACGAATTGATGACATTCCTGAACTGGTTCAAAACTTACTTACAAAACTCAATCGAAAACTAAACCGAAAAGTTGTTAAAGTTGAAGACGGTGTCAATGATATTCTAAAAAAACACAGTTGGCCCGGTAACATCAGAGAACTTGAAAATGTGCTCATGCAGGCAGTTATCCTAAGCCAAGGTGATGTGCTCGAAAAAAAGAACATCATACTCAATCTTGTCAGCCCCCCCTCTCTTATTGATAATACCACACGACTAGTACCTTTGTCGGAAATAGAAAAAGAGCATATCAAACGTGTACTAGATGCATTGAAATGGAATAAAATGGAAGCATCATCAGTACTTGAAATTACACGACCAACCCTGAACGCCAAGATTGAAAAATATGGCCTTGCGCCTGGATAATCAGGTTGCTACACTTTCAGCTATACTTTTAAAGAAGCCTGATGTAAATATATTTACATCAGGCTTTTTTTAATTTCAGGATTTAGCTATTTTCCATTCATTTATTAATCAAATATTTACATCATAGTAATCTTTATCAATGATCCAGTCTCTTTGATTTCATAACTTGAAAATCAATAAATGTTGGATATTTTACATTCTTCAGTAATTAAAATGTAAATTTATTTTACTTTAATATGGTTTAAAATTTTTATTTAGTTATTGATTATCTTTGTGTTACATATTTCTTTACTATAACGTAAATATTTTATTGGCTAATTTTTTTCTTTTTGAAAATTTATTTACTATTTTTGTCTCGTTAAAAAAATTATGTAAATATTTTATTCATGAAAAAATTTACTGCCATCGTAATTATTCTTGTTGCTCTGTTCATGACAGGAATGAACAGTTATGCTCAGGTTAGGGTGACAGGTCACGTTTTTGCTGAAGTTGTTGAAGCAACCGAGGCTTCATCAAATACCAACAACACTTTACAGGTTCAACAAAATGCAATCGGTGAAAATTTGGAACTGGGAGAAATAGTTTTCAACGGAAGTTCAAGAGCTACATGTGCCATAATGGTTACTTCCTCAGAATTAAAAGGTATTGATGGCAATTATGCTTCATTCGCTGCAAAAACTCAATTTGATGAAATGTCATCGACACTTGATGAGTATGGCAAGCAGGTAATTAAGCTGCAAGGAGTTACAGGAAAAGAAATCCAGGAAAATAATGATAAGGCATACGCTGGCCAGTACAATGTAATTTTTGCCTATAACTAAGCAACTGATTTTTCATAAGAGTAAGTTCACCGTCGTCCGCAATTCCCGCTGGCGACGGTTTTTTTATAGCCACAAAAGAAAGTTCAAACTAAAAAAAAGTGCCCAGTAAAACTCCCGACTTAAACTAACCAAATCATCTGAAGAGCACTTTCGAGGATAATCTGCCAGGCATTTTGAATATGTCTAAACTCGGTATTAGTCTGCCCTACTACAAAACGAAGTGTATATTTTCCATCAAGTTTGGTATGTGATAAAAAAACTTTACCAGAATGATTTATTTTTTCCAGCAATTCGGCATTCTTTCGGTTTGCATCTTCAATGTATGCCAGGTCAGACAATTTCAACCTGAAACAAACAACCGCAAGATTTGTTGGTGCCATTAATTCGAAACGCTCATCCTTTTCTACCCATTCTGCGAATATTTTAGCCCATGAAATGTGGTTTCGGATTTTCTCCCTTAGCCCTTCAATTCCAAAACTGCGTATAACAAACCAAAGCTTCAGGGCTCTGAACCTTCGACCAAGTTGAATCCCCCAGTCCCTGTAATTGTTGATTTTTTCAATTTCATTAGTTTTAAGGTATTCAGGTAAAATCTCAAAAGTTCGTATTAATGCCGACTTATTTTTCACAAAATAAGCACTGCAATCAAAATTGGTAAACATCCATTTATGAGGATTAAAAACCAGCGAATCAACATTTTCAATACCTTTTATCAAATACCTCATTTCAGGAAGCAGGAGCGCTGTACCAGCCCAGGCAGCATCAACATGAAGCCAGATATTGTATTTTTTACAAATTTTCCCAATTTCCTCAAGAGGGTCTGCTGCAGTTGATCCGGTTGTGCCAATTGCAGCTATCACCATAAGTGGTTTCATTCCAGCAGTTAAATCCTGAACAATAGCTTGTTCAAGCGAGTCTATACTCATTGCGAAAACATTGTTTACTTCTATTTTGTGTAAATTTTCACTCCCAAAACCGGCAATTTTTACAGCACGCTCAATGGACGAATGAGCTTCGACGGAACAATAAATCTTAAAACATTCCTTACCATCAAAGCCATGTGCATTAATCCTGTAGTCGGTGGCAAGTTCCCGTGCTGTCAAAACGGAAACCAACGTTGATGTGGAAGCGGTATCCTGAATTACTCCGGTAAAAAAATCCGGAAGCCCGATCATTTGTGCCAACCATTGCATTACCCGTTCTTCAAGCTCTGTTGCTGAAGGCGATGTTTGCCAGCTCATACATTGAGCACTTAACGCAGCAGTGAGCATTTCGGCAAGAATGGAAGGGTAACTGTTATTGGCAGTAAAATAAGCATGAAAACCAGGATGTTGCCAATGCATGATGCCAGGCACAATAATTTTCTCGAAATCATCCATAATTTCCCCAAAGTCCTCCGCCTTCTCCGGAGGGAGTTCCGGTAGTTGCGCAATAATCTGACCAGGAGATACTTCCGATTTAACCGAAAAATTTTCGATATTTTTTAAATAGGAAGCCATCCAGTCAACCAACTCATGACCATACTTCCGAAATTGATCTGCATTCATACTGTATTTTTTTTACTGTAAAGATAGGTCGTTCTAATTTACTCTTCAGCATAATTATTTAAAATTTATTGACCCCGGATTACAATCATAAATTTTATGATATCCCGATCTTTATGAAAGATAAAGCTATTTTTATTTTCGAAAAAAATAGTACTTTTGTGCCCGAAATTGTTTCGTGTGTTGTACACAGCATACATGTAAAGGGACAGAGGGGACAAAAGTCCCCTATTTTATTACTAAACAGAATGATAAAAAAAGAACAAATAGCAGAAATTGCGGAAAAACACCTTCAAGGCACTGACAAGTACCTTATTAACATTTCCGTTAAACCAGGGAATAAGATTACGCTGGTGATTGACAGTGATACTTCTGTTATGATTGATGACTGCAGCCGGTTGAGCAAAGCTGTTGAAGCTTCGCTGAACCGCGATCTGGAAGACTTTGAGCTAAATGTTACCTCCTACGGTGCTGATAAGCCACTGATTAACAAAAGACAATTCACCAAAAATATTGGGAGGCAACTGGTAATTACTACAAAAGATGAGAAAAAAATAAAGGGGAAGCTTGTAACTGCAGGAGAAAATTTTGTAACACTTGAAGCAATTGTGAATACAAAACAAAAAGAAAAAACAACCCAGACTGTCGAAATTGAGTATAATAATATTGAACAGGCAAAAATAATTCTGGCCTTTAAATAACCTGATTTACAGATCAATAAAAGTTTGAATATGGATAATATTAATTTGGTCGAAACCTTTTCGGAATTTAAAGATTTCAAGAACATTGACCGTGAAACAATGATGCGGATTATCGAAGACGTTTTTCGCTCGATGCTTGAAAAGAAATATGGTACAGCCGAAAATATTGAAATTATTGTAAATATTGACAAAGGCGACCTTGAAATTTATCGCATCCGCGAAATCGTTGAAGATGATGGCGTTGAAGACGAAAATCTTCAAATCGGTTATTCTGAGGCCATAAAAATTGAACCGGATTTTGAAATAGGTGAGGAAGTCTCTGAAGAAATCAGGATGTCAGATTTTGGCCGCCGTGAAATACTTGCCATCCGTCAAAATCTTGTATCGAAAGTACAGGAATATGAAAAAGACAGTGTTTACCGTAAATACAAAGACAGAATTGGTGATATAATCACAGGTGAAGTTTATCAGGTATGGAAAAAAGAAACACTCGTCCTCGACGACGAAAACATTGAACTGGTATTGCCAAAATCAGAACAAATTCCGTCTGACCATTATCGTAAAGGCGATACCATCAGAGCAGTTGTTCTCAAAGTTGATATGCGCAACAATGTGCCTCAAATCATTCTTTCGCGTACCTCTCCGATTTTCCTTGAACGTCTCTTCGAGCAGGAAGTTCCGGAAGTTTTCGATGGTTTAATTACCATCAAAAATATTGTCCGGGTGCCTGGCGAACGTGCCAAAATTGCTGTTGAATCATACGACGACCGTATTGACCCGGTCGGAGCCTGCGTTGGAATGAAAGGCTCAAGGATTCATGGAATTGTAAGAGAACTGAAGAATGAAAATATTGATGTCATCAACTTCTCATCCAATGTTTCACTTTATATCCAAAGAGCACTCAGCCCGGCAAAAATTACATCAATTAACATTGATGATAAAACAAAAAGAGCAGAGGTATATATGAAACCCGATCAGGTTTCACTTGCCATTGGGAAAGGCGGTTTCAACATTAAGCTCGCCGGAAAACTCACCGGTTACGAAATTGATGTATATCGCGACACTGTCGGCGAACAGGAAGACGACGTTGATCTGGATGAATTTACTGACGAAATTGAGCAATGGGTAATTGACGAACTTAAAGCTATAGGATGTGATACAGCTAAAAGCGTGATCAACATCGGGCTGGAAGAACTGGTTAAAAGAACCGACCTGGAAGAGGAAACTATCGCTGATGTATTAAAGATTTTAAAAGCTGAATTTGAATAAAAAAAGTATTTTTAGCGCAATATTTAATTTCCACAGGAACAGGAATAACATGAAAGAAAGCGGTACCATAAGGCTGAACAAAGCTGCCCGTGAGTTTAACGTTGGCCAGGGGACAATCGTGGAATTTTTACATAAAAAAGGATACGAAATCGAGCTAAACCCAAACACCAAACTCACCGGAGAAATGTATGATCTCCTTACCCGCGAGTACATGGGCGAAAAAAGTGTGAAAGAAGAATCCCGCAAAAAAGGGCTCACTTCAATCAAACGGGAAATCATTTCAATTGACGACCGTAAAAAAGTCGTATCATCACCTGAATACGAAGATGAAGATGAAGACATAATCATCAGAGGTGTTTCCGTGGAAATCGATGAAGATTTCAAAAAATCAATTGAATCGCCTGCTGTTGAACAAACAGAATCAAAAGACTTCGAAGAAACTATCGAGGAACTGATAGAAGAAAAACCGGTTGAAACTGATGTGCTTCCTGATAAAATAATCCAGCCTGAAGAAAAACATGAACCTGCTGAAGAAACAAAAACATCAGAACTAAAAACGGAGGAACCCGAAATACCCCCGAGTGAAGTAACCAGTGAACAGATTGTAATTCCAAATGAAAAAGAAGTTTCCACTGAACCCGCAGAAACGAAGGAAGAAGTACCGGAATTACAAGCAGAAAATTTCCCGGAGGAATCACAGGAAAAAGAAATCAGCAAATTAAAGATCGTCGGAAAAATTGATCTTAAATCGATTAACGAACGTACCAAACCTCCAAAAAAATCTTCGGATGAAAAGCGCAAAGAACGAGAGCAAAAACGTAAAGCAGAAAAACGGAAGCCGGAAAAACAGGAAAAAAAATCAGAACCAGTAAAACCGGAAATTAAAGCAAAACCTCAAAAGGAAGAACCTCCTGTTCCCAAAGAGGAAACATCAGAAAAACCTAAACTCTTTGTTACCGAAGACAAATTAAAGGATGAAGTAGTATTCAAACCAAAAGTTGAACGCCTGCAGGGACTTAACATCATTGGGAAAATTGAACTACCCGTTGAAAAGCAAAAACCTGTGGCATCATCATCCGACAACAAACTGAAGCCAAAAAAGAAAAAAAGAAAACGCATTAAACCTGAAGAAGGTAAAACCGAGAAAGCTCCTGTGACGGCTTCATCGAAACCTGGTGAAGAAAAAGCCAAAACGAAAATAAAACTTCAAAGGCATAAACGCCATAAAAAAGAAGAAAGACCTGAACTGACCCAGGAAGAGATTCAAAAACAAATCAAAGAAACCATGGCCAGGCTTACCGGGGCCGGGAAATCAAAAACATCAAAGCACCGTCGGCAAAAACGTGACCTTGTACATAAGCAAAAAGAACGCGAATTGATGGCATTGGAAGAAGAACAAAAAACCATTAAAGTCGCCGAATTTGTTACTGCCAACGAAATGGCTACTATGATGAATGTATCGGTAACGGAAATTATTTCATTGTGTATGCAACTGGGGTTGGTGGTTTCGATCAATCAAAGACTGGACGCTGAAACCATTAGTATTGTTGCCGAAGAATTTGGATTTAAAGTAGAATTCGCCAGCGTTGAAAGTGCTATTGACGAAAGCGAAATGGAAGAAGACAAACCCGAAGACCTTGCTCCACGAGCTCCCATTGTTACTGTAATGGGACACGTAGATCACGGTAAAACAAAACTCCTCGACTATATCAGGCGAACCAATGTAATTGCCGGTGAAGCTGGTGGCATTACCCAACATATCGGAGCCTATGAAGTTATTCTTGATAACTCAAAAAGAATCACCTTCCTCGATACACCAGGTCACGAAGCATTTACAGCCATGCGTGCAAGAGGTGCAAAAATTACTGATATTGCTATCATTGTTATTGCAGCTGATGATAACGTAATGCCTCAAACCAAAGAAGCAATCAACCATGCACTGGCAGCAAATGTCCCTATCGTTTTTGCTATTAATAAAATTGATAAACCCACTGCAAAACCGGAAAAAATAAAGGAACAGCTTTCACAAATGAATATTCTTGTTGAAGAATGGGGTGGGAAATATCAAAGCCAGGAAATATCAGCTATTTCAGGTGCAGGTGTTGACCTGCTTCTTGAAAAAGTTTTGCTTGAAGCCGAAATTCTTGACCTGAAAGCCAATCCAAAAAGACATGCTACTGGTACAGTTATTGAGTCCTCACTGGACAAGGGAAAAGGATATGTAGCCAAACTGCTTGTTCAAAACGGGACACTCAAAATAGGGGACGTAGTGCTTGCAGGATCGCATGCCGGTAAGGTAAGAGCCATGTACAATGAACGCAATCAAAAAGTCACCATTGCCAGCCCGTCATCTCCCGTGCTGATGCTTGGAATAAATGGCGCTCCCCAGGCAGGCGATATTTTCAGAGTAATGGCCGACGAACGTGAAGCAAGAAGTATAGCCACCAAACGTATGCAACTCCAACGTGAACAAGGCCTAAGAACACAAAAACATATAACACTTGATGAAATTGGCCGTCGTATTGCCATTGGCGATTTCAAAGAACTCAACATCATTGTCAAAGGAGATGTTGACGGATCAGTAGAAGCACTGAGCGATGCGCTTATGAAACTTGGTCACAAGGAAGTTCAGGTCAATGTTATTCACAAATCAGTAGGACCCGTTACCGAAACTGATGTTATGCTTGCCTCAGCTTCCAATGCCATTATAATTGCTTTCCAGGTGCGACCATCAGTAGGTGCACGTCGACTGGCCGAACGTGAGCAAATTGACATCAGAACTTATTCCATAATCTATACTGCCATTGAAGAAATTAAAGCAGCTATCGAAGGAATGCTTTCACCCGAAATTGAAGAAAAAATTACCAGCAATGTCGAAATCCGGGAAGTATTCAAAATTGCAAAACTTGGAGCTGTTGCAGGTTGTATGGTACTCGACGGAACTATTACCAGAAATACAAAGGTACGGCTGATTCGCGACGGAATCGTCATTTATACCGGGAAGCTTTCATCCCTGAAACGATTCAAAGATGACGTCAAGGAAGTACAAAACGGCTATGAATGCGGTATCAGTATCGAAAACTTTAATGATATCAAAGTTGGTGATATCATCGAAAGCTTTGAAGAAGTGAAGATTACCAGAAAATTGGACAAATAATCACTAAACAACAAAAAATTAATACATTTGCAGCTATCAAAAAATAGGTATTTATGAAGACAAGAATCATTCAGGTCATTCTATTAATTGTGATTGGCTTTTTGGCTTACCAGGTATGGGAAACTATTCAAACCCCGGTGAGATTTGAAAAAGCTAAAGACTTTCGAACAGAGATCGTAGTGCAAAGACTAAAGGATATCCGGTCAATTCAACAAATGTACCGGTCATTAAACGACACTTTTGCACCAAGCATTGATGTAATGATGCAGTTTTTGAAAGAAGCACAAATTCCGGTGGTCAATATCGTGTATGACCCTACAGATACATTGCTGGTTAAAACCATTAACGACACCATCGGATACAAACCAGTTGTTGATTCACTATTTGGCAACAGACCAAATTTCAAAATTGATGAATTTATCTATATCCCTTTTTCCGACGGAAAAATATTTGAAATGGGTGCCACACAAATTGACAGAGGTGGTGTAAGAGTTCCGGTTTTCATGGCCACAGCAAAAAAAGAATATTATCTAAACGGCCTTGACGAAAATATGATTAAGGATAAAGATGTAAAAGATCTGATTGTTGGCTCCCTCGAAGAACCAAGCCTTGACGGAAACTGGGAGTAGCAGTTTAAAACAAATGCCACACCGGATAAATTTATTACACAATATATCCGACAAAGCTTTCGATAAAAAAGCTTCGGACAAATATCAATTATCCATTCAGCTTTCACTGGATGGATTTTCTTTTTGTGTACTCGATCACTCCCAGCTAAAATTCATCGGTCTGCAAGCATTTGATTTCCAGTATATCAACTCTTCCGGACAATTTAATGCTGCGATAGAACAACTAATTACTACTAACGAATTGCTTTCCCTGCCTTACAACAAAATAATCGCCCTCTACGAAACCAACAAATCAACATTGATTCCAAATGCCTTTTATGATCGGGAAAATCATAGTAACGCGCTGGGAATTAACCACCATGTCGAATTGGGAGAGACAATTGCTTCAGACCACCTGCCCATTCTCGAAGCCTACAATTTGTGGGTTTTACCCCAAATTATCGAAAATACGGTCAAAAAGCATTTCCCTGATGCTCCACTTCATCACCACACAAGTATTCTTATTGAGCAATTGCTTACCTTAACGAAAAATCATAACAACCATGAAGTTTTCGTTTATGTGCGCAAAACCTGGTTCGATATTTTGGTGCTCAGCAATGGGAGGTTGTTGTTCTCGAATTCGTTCCGATATCAGACCAAAGAAGATTTTATTTATTTCCTGATCTATGTTCTTGAACAATTGGAACTAAATCCCGAAACAGTGCAGCTTACTTTTTTGGGTATGATACTGAAACGCTCGCAATTGTACGACATCACAGTGAAATATATACGAAACGTATCATTTATCCAGAAACCTGCTGATTTCAAATTCAGTTACGTATTTGACGAAATTCCAAATCACTTCTATTTTAACCTTTTTAATCATTTCAGGTGCGAATTATAGGCGGAACACTTAAAGGACGACGCATTAATCCTCCTTCAAACCTCCCGGTGCGACCTACGACAGATATAGCCAAGGAAAGTCTTTTCAATATCCTTAACAATCTGATCGATTTCGAAAATATTCGTGTTTTGGATTTGTTTGCGGGAACAGGCAGCATATCTCTGGAATTTGCATCCCGTCAGGCAGAATCAGTGGTAGCTGTCGACCTGAATTTCAAATGCGTGGAATTCATCAAAAAAGCTGCACGGCAATTTGGCCTTTCTTCAATTGTAGCCTATCGGACTGATGTTTTCAGGTTTTTAGGTAAATCACCGGCAACGCCTTTTGATTTGATCTTTTCGGATGCACCTTATGATATGCAAAAAATTGAACATTTACCTGATTTGATTTTCGATAAAAAATGGCTGAACAAAGATGGTTTGCTTATCATTGAACATCCGCGCGGGATAGATTTTGCAAACCATTCTCAATTCAGCCAGAACCGACGATACGGTAAAGTGAATTTTTCGTTTTTCACCAACTTACCTTAGTACTCGTCCTCATGAAAGAAGAAATCGTCCTTGGTAGGATAATCGGGCCAGATGTCTTCAATACGCTCATAGACTTCGCCTTCATCTTCAATTTCGTTCAGGTTTTCTATTACTTCCTGCGGAGCTCCTGATCTCATGGCGTAATCAATCAGCTCATCCTTGGTTGCCGGCCAGGGAGCATCTTCAAGTTTCGAAGCCAATTCCAAAGTCCAATACATAGCTCAAATTTTGTTTAAAATTGAACAAAAGTAATTTTTTACATTAATCATCGACAGTAAATCCGTGATTTACAGTCTTGCCTGCCAGGGAATCTCATCAGCTTTAAAATCCTGGCTAATTTTTCTGGATAACACAAACAAGTAATCGGAAAGACGGTTCAAATATTTTATCACCAGCTCGTTTACCTCATAATTTTCTTTGAGTTTAATAGTAACCCGCTCGGCACGACGACACACTGTACGGGCTATGTGACAAAGTGAAACAAAAGGATGCCCGCCGGGTAAAATAAAATTCCTGATTGGAGGAAGTTTATCATTCATTCTGTCAATTTCTTTTTCAAGAAAAACAATATCATCTTCGCTCAATTCCGGAAGTTTACGTAGCGGAGGATGCTCCGTATCCACTGCCAGCAATGACTCGGCCGTAAAAATCCTGTCCTGAATTTCAATTAAAATGGCTTTTGTATCCGTATCAATATTCTGATCTCTGATCAGTCCGATAAAAGAGTTTAACTCATCGAGTGTACCGTATGCTTCAATGCGGTCGTGATATTTTGGCACGCGGGTACCCCCAATTAGGGAAGTTTCTCCTTTATCTCCGGTCTTGGTGTATATTTTAAATTCTGTACTCATTTCATTTTAATTGTGACGATGCTCACATAGCAATGACAAACATAAACTGATTTTATTGTTCTGCCATCACCTTGTAATCGTTCATTGTTTTAATATCAGTATTGGGATAATCTTCTTCCACAAGTCCGTCTTTGAGACGGATGATCCGGTGTGCATGCCTTGCAATATCTTCCTCGTGGGTAACAACAATCACCGTATTTCCCAACTCATGGATCTGCTCGAAAAGTCCCATGATTTCAATGGATGTTTTACTGTCGAGGTTTCCGGTAGGTTCGTCAGCGAGAATAATGGATGGCTCATTCACCAAAGCCCTTGCTACAGCCACTCTTTGCCTCTGTCCACCTGAGAGTTCGTTGGGTTTATGGGTCATCCTGTCAGTAAGCTGGACGCTTTCAAGCACTGCATTCGCCCGTTCGACCCTTTTTGCTTTGTTCATACCCGCATAAACCAGCCCGGAAAGCCATTTTCCCTTTTCAAGCAGATTGACCGTCTCCAAAGAAAACGTGGAAAAAGTCGTAAACCCCCCTAAAATGCCTACCGTAAGAAAAAGCAGCAGTCCAGGATTTGCCTGAGGAGTTTTCGAGAATAACTGCGTGATTATTCCAATCAAAAACGCCCCGGTAAAATTGATGCCAAACGTTATTATCGGGAATTCGAAGAGGCAGCCGGAAAAGCCCAGATTAATCAAATACCTTGCCGACGCCCCGATAAATCCTCCGATCCCAACAATCAGACAATTGCTCAAAAAATCACTCCTACACTAAAAAAATAGAAAGCCGACGGTTTCTGTGTGTCTGACAGAAGCCATCAGCTTGTCTGCGGTTTTGGCGTATGCCATGGGAGAGCTT
>RZYY01000239.1 GCA_009930115.1 Sphingobacteriia bacterium
ATGTTTACCTCAATCATCCGCATGAGTGGGAAAGGATCTTTTTCGCTGCGCACATGCTTGAGGGCTGAAAGGTTCAGAACATAATCATATTGACCGTCTGCTTTCCAAAAGGTATCGTATTCAACAGAACCAACATCCAATGCAAAGGTTTGAAAATCGCCTTTTATATATCCATAAGAGCTGCGGATGTCCCTTACCAATTCAACCATGTTGTTTTCGGAAATATCGACTACATGCAGTTTTTGAGGATTTCTCTTGAAGATTTCTTTGGTAACGGCCTGCCCGATAGAGCCGGCTCCACCTATCACCAAAAAGCGGGAAGTCTTCACGATTTCAGACAACTCCTTTTCGTGTTTGGCGATGTCTTCGGTGAAGAGTTCTTTATTACGGCCTATTAGTTTTAAAATGTTCATTGTTTCGTGTTCGGTGTTTCGTGTTTCGGGTTTCGGGTTCCGTGTTCTGTGTTTCGGGTTCCGTGTTCGGTGTTCCGTGTTTTGTGTTTCGGGTTCCGTGTTCGGTGTTCCGTGTTCGGTGTTCCGTGTTTTGTGTTCCGTGTTCGGTGTTCTGTGTTTGGTGTTCGGTGTTTGACCTGTTATGATTTCGGTTGACAAAAAGTACCCAACTTTAATTTTAACTGATGATAAATCAATTTGTTGTTTTAGTTTAGTTTGTTCAACTTTGCACCATCGGTGATAGCCTGGAAACCACGGGCGGTGTGTTATTCCTTTTGCCTGTCAATAATTTGCCAGTGGCCTCCTTTTGCGGGGCCGATGCGTTTGAGGAGGCCAGCTGTTTTTAATTTATTCAAATATTCTTTGGTAGTGGTTATCCCTTTTCCAATCTTTTCTGCAATTATCGGTATTGAGGCCCGATTATCCTCAGCGATAATTGCTAAAATGTGATCCTCAAATGTATAATTTTTCAGGTCGGTTTTCAGGTCGGTTTTCAGGTCGGGTTTCAGGTCGGTTTTCAGATCGGTTTTTTTAAATAACACGGAAAACATGTGATTTTTACTTTCAAATTCAGGTTCAGGCAGGTTTTGGTGCAGGCATTCAGCAATCATTTTGAGCGTACCTCGACCCCAACTCTCAATAAAACCTGCTTTGTAAAATACATCTGCAAGCAGCATATTCCGGGGTTTTGAAAGGTGTGTCACTTTCAAGTCTTCAACTTTAATTTCGTGGGGCAAAGCGCCTTCGTTGATTATGATCAATTTATCAATAAAAATCCTGATTTGTGTAGCTGAGGTGGTGAGGTAATCCCGATGAATTATTGCGTTAAGGATTGCCTCCCGCAAGGCCTGATAGGGGTATTCAAGTTTTTCACGTCTATGGATGCCTTCATAGGTGATGGCGCTTGTTAAATATTTCGTCTTCAGGATATTCATAGCCTGATCTATCTGCTGAAACAAGTTACCGACGATGAGATCGCTGGAGATAATATCTACATCTGAGGCAAATTTCCCGATTCTTATATGTGCTTGTCTGAAATATTTCTGTGGCTCTGCTCCAAAGATTAATATTGCGGCCCTATTTAATTTACCGTTCTTAATCAAATTCAATTTTTGTAAGAGTATCTTCGGGTCTTTCTCAGCTAAAACCCCTGGCAGGCGATCAAGAGCTAATCTTTTGAACGTTTCAATTGTTTGGTTGTCAATTAATTCAGGTGCGAATGAAATTTCGCAAACATCATCCCATGCCTTTCCAAATTTTCGCATCAGAAAATCTGTTAGTGCATTACCGGTCAATTCAACGTTTGTGCTACCGCTTCGATAGTAATACCTTCCTCTCAGTGATATTGGTGTATTGTATTCCGGTGTAATAATTTCGATGTAATCGTTCCCAGTTTCATTCATGAGATTAACGGCAACAGTCACACCCATAAGGTCTCTTGTTTTTGAGGGTATTTCTTCCATTAGTTGTCGGGAGTTGTTTAAGCCGCAAACCTTCCTTTCATCGTTAATGCCCACAAAAAGACTTCCACCACCGGCATTGGCAAAACCACATATCCATTTCAGATAGTCGTCATGCCAACCTTGCTTGAACTCAACATTTTGTGATTCTTTATTGGGTATCATTGGTGAAAGGGTTGAAGAGGTTTAAGGTTGAAGGGTTGGGCGTTGGGTGTTTGGCACTTCGACAAGCGTTCGACAGAGCTCACGCCGATGTCTCAGTGTAAATGTTTGTTGTTTGTTGTTTGTTGTTCGTTGTTTGTTGTTTGTTGTTTGTTGTTCGTTGTTTGTTGTTCGTTGTTTGTTGTTTGTTGTTTGTTGTTTGTTGTTCGTTGTTTGGTGTTATTTAAATTTGGTGCCGCGGTAGCCTGATTTTTTTAGATATGCTATCAGAGCGCCGATTTTGTTTGCAATTTCGTGGGTTTTATCAGAAAGGATTTGATGCTCCTTGTTTGGGATGTATTTCCGGTCGAATATTCTGTGTAGTTGCGAACGTGCTTCTCCGGCGGAGCCTTTTGAAATGCTCAGGAAATTAATAAATTCTTTTGTTCCATCCCTATCGAAGCCTTCTGCGATATTGTCCATGATGCTTCCGGAGGATCGGTTGATCTGGTCTTTCAAAGCATAATCAGTTTTTAAACCATCGTATTGCATTATATTATAGATGTCCTGACAGAATGATCTGGCGAGTTGCCAGGCTTCTATGTCTTCGAAGGATTTCCAGGTGCTCATTTTTGTTTGTTGTTTGTTGTTCGTTGTTTGTTGTTTGTTGTTTGTTGTTCGTTGTTCGTTGTTCGTTGTTCGTTGTTTGTTGGGCGTTGGTTTTGTTGCATCCGGCAAGGGTGAGGAATCCGCGGACGGTGTTTTATTGCTTTTGCTGATCAATTATTTGCCAATGGCCTCCTTTTGCGGGGCCGATGCGTTTGAGGAGGCCTAAAAGCTTAAGTTTTGCTATGTTTTCCTCCACTTTGCGTTGTGAAATTCCAATCTCCTCTGCCATTTTTTGCGCGGAAACGTTTTTATTTCGCGCTATCAGTTGAATAATCTTCTGTTGGTTTTCGGTAGTTTTTTCTCCGACCTTTTCTCCGAC
>RZYY01000240.1 GCA_009930115.1 Sphingobacteriia bacterium
GCTGCTGTTAAAAATATAAATTCATGCAAACTAAAAAGATACCGATCATTTTTTAAAAACAAATGCAGGGAAATTAATGAAAAGGTTGAATAAACCATGCATTTAATATTCCGGTGCACTGCACCTTAGCAAGGATTATTTGACTTGTAGCTACAAATATTTGGGTGCGCTGCACCTGCGATTTTCAGCCACAGCGTGGCGAAATATTGGTAGAACAAAGGATTACAAGGAATTTTTAAGGTGCAGCGCACCGAAATATTTGCTTTCAAAATTGGCTTTTGGGGTTTTTCAGCAGCTCCTAATTATCTAAGTAGTGATTGTTTGCTGAATTAAGGAAGAAGCTGGTACGTTACTCATTTCCTTATAGCTATCTTTGCGGCAGTTCGATAATATGAACAACAGTACATGAAATTTCTTTACGCTGGTTTATGTTGTGAAGAGCGCAGGACTTTCCGGCTTCATTTGTCCTATTCCATTATCGAGGGATTCATTCTCGGAGTGCTGGCACTAAACGAGTTTGTTTTTATTAAAAGTCTTCAGGGGTCTAATTATCAGTTAGGTGTACTGTTTCAGTTCAGCATGCTGGTTTTTTTGCTGCTGCTCTTTGTCAACGAATTTCTTAAACGAATTCGCAAAAGACGGGTTTTTCTTCGCTGGGTTGGAATATTGACGCGACTGCCGCTTATGTTACTCTTTTTTTTCCCAAGGTCTTCTGAAGCCCTGACGGAAAATTCTTTTTATCATTTGATCTTTCTGACAGTATTTCTTGTTTATTATCTTGCAGCACCGGTGGTAAATCCAACCATTAATCTTCTGCTCAGGGCAAACTACCAGCCTCAAAATTTTGGAAAACTTTACAGCATAGCCACATCAGTAAATAAGATCGTACTGATGGTGGTTACTTTTCTCTATGGGCTACTGCTCGATTTCAACAATTTTATTTTTGTGTACATTTTCCCGATAGTTTCAGTCATGGGTATGGCTTCTATTTTTCTGCTGTCAAAAATCAATTACACTCCTCCGGGTTCGATTTTGATTAAAGAAACAGTGAAAAAATCAATCCTGCGCTCTGTTTCAAACATGATTGAATTGCTTCGAAACAACCGGCCATACCTGCACTTTGAGGTCAGTTTTATGCTTTACGGAATGGCCTTTATGCTTTCCACTCCGGTAATTACCATTTTTTTTTACAATGCGCTTGATTTGAATTATTCCAGCGTGGCATTCTATCGAAATGCATATAACATTCTCGCAATTTTTATTCTTCCTTTTTTTGGCAAAATGATCGGGAAAACAGATCCACGAAAATTCGGCGTTATCACGTTCTCATCGCTTGTGCTGTTCTTATTCTTTTTGATGATTACACTGTATTTCCCTTATCATTTCGAATTTTACGGAATCAAACTGTATATCACCCTCATTCCCTATGTTGTTTTTCACGGAGTATTTGCCGGTACGATGGTTTTGCTCTGGAACATAGGGTCAGCCTACTTTGGAAAAGTGGATGAAGCCGACATCTATCAGTCAACACATCTTTTTCTGACTGGTGTAAGAGCCCTTTTTGCACCTCTTTTTGGAATTTATCTTTATGAGTTGCTCGGGTTCAGCATTACTTTCCTGCTTGCCATATTGCTTACGCTCAGCGGCATATCTCTGCTTATCTGGTCTTACAAAATCAAGAAACGACGTTAAACATTTTTTCTATTTTTACACTTTAAATCTCAGACCTCATCAAAATGATCAGCTGTTTAAAAAAAGTACTTTCACTGACTAACTTCTTGTTGGCTGTAATACTTTGCTTGTTTTTCATTCAAAATATAATTGCTCAGCCTGCTCCTGCTTTCGTAGATATTGAGGTGATGAATCCTGGAATGGTAAAAACAGGAGAGCGGTTCACTCTGGTTACCAACATCGTTAAACTGCCGGGATACAATCCTGCAGGCTCCTTGCTATTCAAATGGAATAAAGGATTTAACCCCGTTATTTCTGATCCGGGTTTGGGAACAATGGAAATTAATGGTCAAACGGTAAAAATTGCCTGGGAGAAAATGGGAGAATCCGGAAAAATTCCAATTGTTTATCAGGTCGAAACCGGAACCTTTCAGGGAGGAGCATATCCACTTCTAATTGAGTATTACGACAACATTGGGACTTTTATCCAAAAGACAAAAGTGATTAATGTGTTGGCGGGAGAAGTGGTTCACACACCGGACTTAATTCCTGCACAAGCTGAGGCACCTGTTTCGGTAAATGCCGAATACCCGCTGGAAACAGCTCCAAACAGCACTTTTACTTTGAAATTTATCATTGAAAAAGGGAAAAACGTTTCACCGGCGGCTTTGCAGATCAAACTGCCCGGCGGTTTCACACCACATACTGACTTTAAACTGCCTCACAAATTCAATGATTCAACTTCAATTCTCACGATTTATTGGGATTATATGCCTCCGCACCCTTCCTTTGACGTCATCCTTGATTTAGAAATAACAAATTTGCCTGAAGCAGTCTATCCCTTCTCGGCAAAGTTTCTTATCGGAGAAAAAACAGCAGCAGCTTTCAGCAATTATATCATGGTCACCAGCCAGCCCGGAAAACTTAAAAACGAAGCTGCACTGATTGAAGCAGAAAACAATTCAAAACCTGATAAGGATTCAGCCAACATGCTCCCGGAACTCGATAAATTACTGGATCAATGGGTTAAAGCAACAGGCGGAAACATCAAAAATAATGACAAGAGTTCGCAAATAAAACCTGAAAGTAATTTATCAGGTCATTCATCATCAAAATCTGCATCTGAAGGTTTCGACCAGAAAGAGGAAATCCGCATTCAGATCTTTGCTTCAACAGTTCCTCATCCAAAATTGGCTGAATCGCTGAGCGAACTTGGCATTACTGAGCCTATCACCGAAGATTTCGACGGAAGCATTTATCGTTATACAATCGGTAGTTTTAATGATCCGGACAGCGCATTGGATTTTCTTAAATATATAAGAATCAAAGGATTGACAGATTCTTTTCCGGTGAAATACGTAAATGG
>RZYY01000241.1 GCA_009930115.1 Sphingobacteriia bacterium
CAACGGTTTCGCGTGCTGATGCTCTGCCACCTCCTCTCAGGTCAGCAAAACCATATTTTTTTTCATAGACAAAATCAGCATGAGAAGGACGATAAACGCGGGAGATTTGATCGTAATCTCCGGGTTGACTATCCTGGTTCTGGATCAGGAAAGCTATTGGACTTCCGGTACTTTTTCCTTCATAAATTCCTGAAAGAATTTCGATTGTATCCGGCTCATCTCTTTTTGAAGCACCGATGCTTTTTCCGGGGCGACGTCGTTCGAGTTGTTTCTGTATGTAATCAATATCAACAACAATACCTGGAGGGTATCCATCAAGAATACCTCCGACGGCTTTGCCGTGAGATTCACCAAATCCGGTTAGTCTCAGCGTTTGCCCGATTGTATTACCCGGCATGGGTTATTGATTAATTTTCAAATGAATGCGAGAGCCTATTTGTTCAAAATCTTCAGCTTGGATTCAAGCATACTGAGTTCATTTTTTGCCCGTTCGATCTTCTTTTCAAATTCTACTTTGAAAACATTGGCATTTTTGGTGTCGGCAAGAAAACCGATATTGTTTTCCCATAGCATGATGTCTTCACGAAGTTCGGCAATTTTGTTCTGGATAAAATTTTGTTCGCGCTGAAGCTGACGATTGCCTTCAGGGGAGTGTTTTATTCCATCCAGCCGTGAGATATAGTTGGAAAGGGTCATCTCGGAATTGCTGATGTTGAGCTGATCGAGTTTTTCGTTGATGGCATTCCGGAATGCATTCTGCAGGCGGTCTTTTTCTTTGAAAGGAACAAATCCTATTTCAGTCCACTGACGTTGATAATCTTTAAGTATTTCAAGATTTTTGGCTTTGTTACCTCCAAATTCCTGATTTTCAACTGCTGAAATTAATTCTTCTTTTTTCTTGAGATTGTCTGATTCTTCGTTACGGATTTCAGAAAAATGGGAAGATTTCCGGTTGAAAAATTCATCACAGGCTTCTCTGAAACGTTGCCAGATTTTGTCAGCATATTTTCTGGGCACCGGACCAATTTCTTTCCATTGTTTCTGAAGATTGATGAGTTCACGCGTTGTGTTTCGCCAGTCATCGGTGTTTTTTAGCGATTCGGCCTGAAGGCACAACTCAAGCTTCAGGTTATAATTGTTGACCTGTTGCTCTTTGATTTTTGAGAAATATTCTTTCTTTTCGGTAAAAAATCCATCCAGCGAAGCTTTGAATCTTTCCCATACTTCGTCGTTTTGCCTTTTGGGAGCCTGTCCGATGGTTTTCCACATTTTGAAAAGTTCGTTGAACTGTTTTGTACGTTCCTGCCATCCTTTTATTGAAGTAACTTCTTCGGCCTGCAGGCTTTCTGCTTTTTCACAAAGGGCGATTTTTGCTGTCAGGTTGGCTTCCTGTTCTTCCTGAAGTTGCTTGTAATGGTCTCGTCGGCGTTGATTGATTTTGTCGGTGGTGGATTTGAACCGATCCCAGATTTCATCTTTTTTGTCGTCAGGAACTGGTCCGATTTCCTTCCACTGTTCGTGATATTGTTGTAACTTTTTGAATGACTTAATGATTGAGGTTTCAAGGAGTAACTCTTCGACTTTTTCACAAAGCTCAATTTTCTGTTCCAGGTTTTTTTTCAGGTCAAGATCTTTGAGTTCTTTGTTGATTTTTACCTTGTCGAAAAATTTCTCGACAAGAAAATGATAGTTCTGCCAAAGGTTATTGATTTCTCCTTTTGGAACCATTCCGATTTGTCTCCATTGTTCCTGCAGCTCTCTGAAGTCATCATAGGTTTTCTTCAGTGTTTCTTCCGAGTTGATAAGGTCTTTAAGTGCTTCAAGGATGTCCTGTTTTTTCTTCAGGTTGGTAATTTTCTCGGCTTCAAGATTTTCGAGATAAACGCTTCTTTTTTGTTTGTAAACATCAAAAAAGCTGTTGAATCTGATCTCAAGTTCATCAATCTGAGGTGAATAATCTTCTTTTTCGCCTCCTTCGTCGAGATAATTCTGATATCCGGTTTCTTTAAATTCTTTTGTCTTATGCAAAAATGCCACTTTAATCAGGGCAATTCGTGATTTAATTTTTGTAACGTCTTCTTCGTTAACCAGAGATTCAAGGTTTTTGACCAACTCTTCACGGGTCATTCCGTCATAATTGAGCTGTGTAAGTTCGGCGTGCTCATCATGTTCAATGTCTTCATCTTCTTCATCTTCATCGAAAGGTTGCTCATGCTCACCGGTTTCTGAAACTGATCCGGATACTTTGTCCGGAGAAGTGTTCTGTTCTTCAGCATCAGCAGGAGGTTCTTGTAATTCTGCTGCCGGTGCAGGTTCGGTGAGTTGTTCAACAGGAGCTGATACAGGCTCTTGCGATGAATTTTCAGGATTATTTGCAATTTCAGTTTCATTTTCGATGCTGCTTTTTTCTTCGTCAGGTGAAGTTTCAGTGGCAGCAATAGCTTCGCTGGCTACTTCCGGAGAGGTATCCGGAGGCAACAACTCTGGAATTTCAGAGGGAATGTTGTTTGTCAGTGCTTCGGTGTTTTCAATTGCAGAATCCTGTTCAGGTTCGTTTTTGGGAGATGCTTCAACATTGTTGGGCTGTGTTTGTGAAGTCTTCTCATCCTGTTTTTCCAATTCGGGTTTTGCAGGAATTTGATTTAGTTGATCTTTATTTTTCATAACAAAAAGTAAATTTGAATTTTTGTGGTACGAATTCTGGTTTTTAATTTATCTAAAAACCTGATTATTAGATTTTATCGTTAAAAAAATGAGGTGCAAAAATAGCAATTATTCGTTTCGGACTAATTTTTTGCAGATAAAAGCGCAATATTTAGAAGGATTTCATGGTATTTGTCCGTTTCAGGGTGTTAGTTTTGAGGGGGAGGTTTTAAAGAAAAAAAATAAAGCCTTGAAATCTAATTATTTACAAGGCTTGTATCTGATTTTGGCGGAGAGTGAGGTTCTACAAACTATATTTTATTTCATTTTACTGGTTTTTATCCACTGGTTAAACTTGTTTTAATTCAATCATTTACAAAAGTAACAATT
>RZYY01000242.1 GCA_009930115.1 Sphingobacteriia bacterium
ATTGACAAGGATTTATGGAATAACTTTTCCGAAAGCCAAAGAACTTGAAGAGTATCTTCAAATGCTTGAAGAAGCCAAAAAGCGTGATCATCGTAAATTAGGAAAAGAGCTGGAAATATTTACATTTTCCCAGAAAGTTGGCCTTGGTCTTCCTTTGTGGTTGCCCAATGGTGCCGAGTTGCGTGAACGCCTTGAAACTTTTCTGAAAAAAGTTCAAAAAGAAGCAGGATACAAACCTGTAATTTCTCCGCATATTGGAAATGTTGAACTTTACAAAACATCAGGTCACCTTCAAAAATATGGTCAGGAGTCGTTCCGTCCAATCTCTACTCCTATAGAAGGTGAGCAATTCTTCCTGAAACCCATGAATTGTCCTCATCATTGTGAAATCTATAAAGCCAAACCACACTCTTACAAAGATCTTCCTCTGCGATTTGCAGAATTCGGTACAGTTTACAGATATGAGCAAAGCGGGGAGTTACATGGTCTCACACGGGTGAGGGGATTTACACAGGATGATGCACACATTTTTTGTACACCCGAACAGGTAAAATCAGAATTTGTTGGGGTGATGAATATTGTAATGAAGATATTCAAAGCGTTGGATTTCAAGGATTTTATTACACAAATATCTTTACGTGATCCAAACAACCGCGAAAAATATATCGGAACTGATGAAAACTGGGAAAAAGCCGAGCGCGCTATAATGGAAGTAGCAGAAGAATCCGGTCTTGAAACGGTGGTTGAATATGGTGAAGCAGCTTTTTATGGACCAAAAATGGACTTTATGGTAAGAGATGCCATTGGTCGTAAATGGCAATTAGGCACCATTCAGGTAGATTACAACCTGCCGGAGCGTTTTGAATTGGAATACACCGGCAGTGACAACGAAAAACATCGTCCGGTAATGATTCATCGGGCTCCTTTTGGATCAATGGAACGGTTTGTTGCAGTTCTCATCGAACACTGTGCCGGGAAATTCCCGCTTTGGCTGGCTCCAGTTCAGGCAATAATTCTTCCAATCAGCGAAAAATATCAACAGTATGCCGGAAACGTATTATCTTTGCTGACCAGATTGGACATTCGCGCTGAGATTGATAACCGCAATGAAAAGACAGGAAAAAAGATTAGGGATGCTGAAATGAAGCGAATTCCATACATGATTATAGTGGGAGAAAAAGAAGAGAATGACAATACAATTTCAGTGCGAAAGCAGGGTGAGGGAGATATGGGTACTTTTACTGCAAATGCATTTGCAGAATTCATTAATAAAGAAATAGAAAAAATGATGGCCGTTTAGGCGTCAAATTGTTTAATTAAATATAGGAGGAAAAATCATAGCAACGCCGTTAAAACCCAATTTTAACAGACGTCCTTTGCCGCGGAAGCATGAAAATCCGCATAAAATCAATGAGGAGATCAAAGGACCGGTAATTCGCCTGGTAGGAGATAATGTAGAACAAGGCATTGTAACCATTAAAGAAGCTCTGGAAATTGCCAAACAACTTGAACTTGATCTTGTAGAAATTTCTCCGGCAGCCAACCCACCGGTTTGTAAAGTGCTGGATTACAAAAAATTTCTTTACGATCAAAAGAAAAAGCAAAAGGAAATCAAGGCAAAAACTGCCAAAGTAGTAGTAAAAGAAATCAGGCTGGGGCCAAATACCGATGACCACGATTTCAACTTCAAACTAAACCATGCTAAAAAATTCCTTGAAGAAGGAGCCAAGGTGAAAGTTGAAGTTTTTTTCAGAGGCAGAACCATTGTTTACAAGGATAAAGGTGAATTAATGCTGTTGAAGTTTGCTCAGGAACTCGAAGAAATAGGTAAGGTAGAAAAGTTGCCTTTACTCGAAAAAAAACGGATGATAATGATTATTGCACCTAAGAAAAGTTAACACACTCAACTATATCAACCATTTAATACTTTTAGTAATGCCAAAGATGAAGACAAAAGCCAGTGCAAAAAAACGTTTTACGTTTACTGGTACTGGTAAAATCAAGAGAAGACACGCATACAAAAGTCACATTCTGACAAAAAAATCGAAAAAGCGGAAACGTAACCTCGGTTATTTTACCATTGTGGACAATGCAGATGTGAAAAATGTTAAAGAAATGCTTGTCAAGTAATTAAATCAATTGTTTAACTTGCGTTGAGCAGATAAAGTTCCCGAAAGAGCGGGGCGCTGACGCAAAAAATTAAATCATTATGCCAAGATCAGTAAATGCAGTTGCATCGCGTGCAAGAAGAAAAAAAATTCTAAATCGCACAAAAGGTCAGTTTGGATCACGCAGAAATGTGTGGACCGTCGCCAAAAATTCCTATGAAAAAGGGCAGCAGTATGCCTATCGTGACCGTAGAACCAAAAAAAGAAATTTCAGGTCGCTTTGGATTCAGCGTATAAATGCCGGCGTAAGACCTTACGGACTTTCCTACTCCGTATTCATTGGCCGGCTTGCCAAACAAAACATTCAGCTTAGCCGAAAAGTGCTGGCTGACCTCGCTATGAATCATCCCGCTGCTTTCAAAGCTGTGGTTGACAGCGTAAAAGAATAATCCATAAAAAAGCAGGTTCGCCTGCTTTTTTTTTGCCCGGTTTCAGCAGCTTGTCAAGAGAGCAGAAATAATTATGTAACTCATGAAAATACTGCGGCTTATCATCGGTGACCAGCTAAATATCCGTCATTCGTGGTTCAGCGAAGTTAACGGTGAGATTACCTACGTAATGATGGAAATCAGGTCTGAAACCGATTACGTGCGTCATCATATACAAAAACTTCTTGGAGTGCTTGGTGCAATGAGGCAATTTTCAGTAACTCTGCAACAAGCAGGTCATAATGTGATTTACATCAAACTCAATGATGTTTCGAATAAACAATCATTTTCTGCAAACCTACAGGATATTATTTCGAAAAACGAATTCGACCTGTTTGAGTATCAGGAACCTGACGAGTACAGAGTAGATCAGGTTTTGAAAAAATTTTGCGATCAT
>RZYY01000243.1 GCA_009930115.1 Sphingobacteriia bacterium
CTGAAGCTGGACTGTCTCGCCCGGATCAAAGTTCCCATTATTGTTGCCCGTTAAATCGATAATATCATATCCAGCAAATTCAAGTATCCCGGCATTGGCTGTCAACGTGAACAAACTCTCCCAGTATTCACCGCCGGATAAGGCTAAAAGGTAAAAATCGATCTGATGCTGGTCGGGAATATCATTGTTAATCTGGATTGTAAAAGCATTTTCAACAGTAACCGCATTACCTGCAGGAATATTCCCGTAATTTGCCGAATTATTCAACAAAATGACAAATTCATCTGATGTGGACAGATTGACGACGACATTAGTGGCTGTATCATTTCCTGAATTTTTCATTCGAACGCTGAGGCCTGCGATTTCTCCATAATCCGGCAGACCATTATTATTTCCCAGGGGGTCGCTAATTTCCACATTATCAAAATAAACAGCTGCCCCACCGGATACCGTACACTGAATGTTTTCATAAATGGTTTGTGTATTAAAGCCGGTAACAACAAGCAATACATCACCCGCTTCAAATTCGTGTGGGATAGAAACGGAACCGTTTGCCCCGGTAAAAGCTTTAGCATAAACTCCGTTTTGAGAAAGTGAAACCAATGCATCTTTCAATGGTGCTCCGTTCAGAGTGATGGTTGTTACGAACGGAGAGCCGGTTTGAAGAGTTGTGTTGCTGAGGCTGATTGCATCCGGTGATTTTGTTCTGGCCTGTAGTGAAGGATCGCCAAAAATTGTCCAGGTCTGGATGGTCTGCAGATCAGCTATTCCCATTGCTTCAGTGTACATAAGGATGAGTCCGTTAACAATCACTGACCCGAGTATTGTACGCCCTTCAGTAGTGTTAATGCCGTTTCCCGGGTTGGTAGTGTAATTATAACCACCGGTTAGCAGATCATTAAAATAATCCTGTCCCCGCATGGGCGGTTGCCAGGGTTGATTGATAGTGGACATTAAGGTAAGAACAGCACCACCATTTTCTTTTTTAAGCCAGGCTTCTGCAAAACAATCACCTGAAAAATGAAATGCTCCGTTCACACAAGCAACCGAAAAGATGAAAGGAAGCATATTTCCGTTAGTCAGCTGATTGACCTGCGTGTTGTTAAACCCCGTGCTCGTCCAGGATGTGTAGGAACCATGTCCGCAATAATTGATGATTCCGGCTCCGGTTTCAATATAATTTTTAACCATCAAGGCTGTTCCGGTAGGTTCGTAAGCAGTGCTGTGGCCGTTGAAAGTAAAAGGATCAAGTTTATAATTATAAATAATATTGGTGTGTACATAATCTATTTCTCCGTCATCACCTATTCCTGAACCTTCGTCACTGGCCACACTAATTGCTTTGGAGTACCAGTTGCCGGAGGGATTTTTTTCATAAGTAATGGTTTTATTCACTTGTATAGTAACCTGATTGGCACTATTCGCTGAAAATCTTCCAATGGCAATATCTGGGAAATTATCACTGCCGGCTACACAGCCAAGCATTGGGTCCATGGGTGCATTGGCACCGCCACCAGGATCAGATTTCACATCAGCCCAATCGCCCACCAGCTGAACATAAAGAATGTTATTGTTTTCATTATATCTGCTCTGAATGAGGCTTTTAACATTTGTTCCGGGATTGACAACCTCCATGATAACACTGTAACCTTTCTGCTGTTTCCACTCAATGTATGGTTGAATGGCCGTTTCGTCTCTTGGGGTTGTTATGACAAGTATATCCCCAACCTCTCCGACAAAATCGGCTGGTAACGATTCATAGTTGATGAAAACTGATCGGTACAATGCCTCCATATCCGGAAAATACTTTCCTGAAGTCTGTTTTAAAGGATTAGTGGGCTCTTCTTCAACTTCAACAAGCCTCACAGTCACACTTGTGTAAACCCTGAGCGTTTGTCGCATGGCATTGTAGCGGAAAGGATAAACAAAAACAGTTGTCCCCCTTACATCTTTTATAATGTAAGGATCAGTGATTTTGGTCAGTTGTTCCGGATAAAAATCATCAACGAGAGACTCCGGAGCTATTTGGTAAGGGATGGAATCGGGATTTTGATTCCGGTAAATAATTCCCCGCGAAGGTACAGGCGGGAAATCAAGCTGATAATCAACATATTCGGCATCAACCAGTTCGACACGATTATTCTTCAGTGGTGTGATTTGTAAATTTGCACTTATAAATGGCAATTCCGCAAACCCCTTATCCATTGTGGTTACCCTGCCCGGAAAGATAATCCCGGTAAATTCAGTACCATTCAGATTTACTTTTTGCAATGAAAAGTCGCCGATTAAAAACCTGACTGTTGATTCGGTTTTTGAATAGTGAACCCTGTATCCGTCTGCACCACTTACCTGGAGTAGTACAAACGAAGCAAGAAGGGTAAACAGAGCTTTTCTCATGATAATTCCAGGATTGGTTTTTACAAATTTACTTACAATTTGTGAAAGTTACAGATACCGGTGAAGGTAAATGCACAAAATAAGAATTCCCCGGTTGAAGCTGCCCAATGGTATTGATGTTCATTGCAGGCCAATAGACTCCTGTACCGGCAATTTCTTTGATAATAAATCCCTGAGATGACAGACCATTGAACAGGATTTCAGGGTTTTGCTCACAATTGCTGAGCACTGGTATAAGGTTCCATCCATTTTCAAGAGCAAGTGTTTTATCCTGTTCTTCCCACCCTGAAATATCAAGTTCAATGGCATTCGATGTTTTTATTTTATATCCCTGCATAGGATCCCATTGTTCAATAGTATTGATATTGAATTCAGGATAAAAAATTCCATCCAGTGTTTGCAGTATGATGAGATCGGCCAGAAAATCCTGAAAAATGATATTGAGATTTGTGTTCTGTGGGATCAGCCATGAGGATATTCCACTCCATCCTGCCGGGATTTGAATGGTTTGGGTTAACAATGGTGGTGGCAGTAATCCAAAAAAACCCA
>RZYY01000083.1 GCA_009930115.1 Sphingobacteriia bacterium
TTCTATATTTTACTCAAGTCTATGTCGAACTGAATGGGATTATCCATAGCGCTGCAATGAAGCACGCACTTGTCACAGATTGACAATTCACCGCGGAGGCGTTTTTTCACCATATCATCAATGCGGATTTTTAGTGGTTCTATTGCAATATGGTTAATGATTTCAGCCGCAAAAGCATACATGAGCAGCAATCTTGCATTTTTTTCACCAATGCCCCGGGATTTCAGATAAAACATTGCATTTTGATCTAGTTGCCCAATGGTAGCACCGTGACTGCATTTCACGTCATCTGCGTAAATTTCCAGAAATGGTTTGGTATATACGATGGCTTTATCGGTGAGAAGGATATTTTTATTGTTTTGGTAAGCATTGGTTTTTTGTGCATCACGTCTTACCAGAATATGTCCATTGAACACAGCACTGGCGCTGTCATCGAGAATACCTTTAAAAAGCTCGTTGCTGATGCAGTTGGGATATTTATGATCCACGAATACCTGGTTGTCAACATGCTGGGTACGATCCATCAGGTAGGCTCCCATGATGTTGGCTTCGCTGTTTTCTCCGTTAAGGGTTACATAGGTTTCGTTACGGATAAGTCCGCCGTTGAGCGTAATTCCGTTTGTGTTCAGCCGGGCATCTCTTTCCAGACTGAAAAAGGAAGTATTGATAAAGGTGGAAGAATTGTTTTTGTTTTGGAGTTTGTAATGGTCGAGGAAAGCATTCTGGCCGATAAAAATCTCGGTCACGGAATTGGTGAAACTTTGCTGCTGGTCAACGGAATCGTCACATTGGACAAGCTGAAGGCGGGCATTGCGGCCAAGCACAACAAGATTTCTGTTTTGAATAAAAATACTACGGTCGTGTTTGATAATGTTCACCATTTGCATGGGAAGCTGAACATGCACGTTGTCGGGTACATAAATGAAAGTTCCGTCGGTGGCAAATGCCGTGTTCAGAGCAACCATGCTGCTTTTGGTAATGTCGGCAATTTTGCCGGCATACTGGTTGAAAAGGTCGGGAAAGTAGCTTTTCACTGCATGGTAACTTCCCACAATAACACCTTCGGGGGTAGTTTTAACCGGTCCGTTGTCTGACACAAACCAACCATTTAGTTGTGAGACCATGTCGGTGTCGAGGTGGGGAATATTGCACTGAAATATTCCGGATAAGTCGATACCGGGGCGAAATGTTGGTTCAAAATAAAAACTGTAATCAGTTGCAAGCATTTTGGAAAGGTCTGTTTCTCTCCATTTTTCAGTTTTTATAGTTGGAAATCCTGCTGTCTTAAATGATTGAATGGCTTTTGTCCGCTGCTCAATCATCCCGGGTGAGTTGTCCTTAAGGATTGTTTCCTTGTTTTTTTCGAACAAATGCAGAATTTTCTCTTTCAGATCCGGAGTGGTTGACGTCGTTTCCATGTTTACAAAATTTCGGTTTTAATCCAGTCGTAGCCTCTGGTTTCCAGTTCGATTGCAAGTTCTTTTCCTCCTGATTTTACAATGCGTCCGTCGTATAAAACGTGAACAAAATCCGGAACGATAAAATCGAGAAGACGCTGATAGTGGGTAATGACGATAGTTGCATTTTCAGGTCGTTTGAGCGAATTTACCCCGTTGGCCACTACTTTGAGAGCATCAATATCGAGGCCGGAATCGGTTTCGTCGAGTATGGCCAGTTCCGGTTTAAGCATGGCCATCTGAAAGATTTCGTTTTTCTTTTTTTCGCCACCCGAAAAGCCCTCATTCACCGAGCGATTGGTAAGTTTTGATTGAATTCCGACCAGACTTTTGGCTTCTTCCATTATTTTCATGAACTCGGCAGCGCTGATTGGTTCAAGGCCTTTGTAATTCCTTATTTCGTTAATAGCGGTGCGCATGAAATTGATAATGCTTACACCAGGTATTTCCACAGGGTACTGAAATCCAAGGAATATACCTTCGCGGGCACGATCTTCGACAGCCATGTCGAGCAGGTTTTTCCCCTTGAAAATAACCTCACCCTGGGTTACATCAAAAACATCATCACGACCTGCGATTACAGAAGCGAGCGTTGATTTGCCGGTACCGTTTGGTCCCATTATGGCATGTACTTCACCGGCCTGCACCTCAAGATCCAGCCCTCTGATAATTTCTTTACCGTTTATCGAAACGTGTAAGTTTTTAATTGTTAGCATTTTGTATGTTATTTTTGCTGTTATACGTACGGATTAAATGATTTTTTGGGAATATTATTTATATAAATTGAAATGATTGGGTAAAATTAACCGACACTGCCTTCAAGACTGATTGCTAGTAATTTCTGAGCTTCAACGGCAAATTCCATAGGCAGGTGATTGAGTACCTCACGGGCATAACCATTTACGATAAGTCCGATGGCACTTTCTTCGCTGATACCTCGTTGCTGGCAGTAAAACAACTGATCTTCGGAAATCTTGGAGGTGGTTGCCTCATGTTCAATGATTGATGATTTGTTTTCGTTGTTGATGTAAGGGAAGGTGTGTGCTCCGCATTTATCGCCAAGCAGCAAGGAATCGCACTGGGTAAAATTACGGGAATTTTCGGCTCTGCGGGTGATTTTGACCAAACCGCGGTAGCTGTTATTACTGAATCCTGCCGAGATACCTTTTGAAATGATGGTGCTGCGGGTATTGTTGCCAATGTGGATCATTTTGGAACCTGTATCGGCCTGCTGATAATTGTTGGTTACAGCCACTGAGTAAAATTCCCCGACCGAATGATCTCCCATAAGGATACAACTGGGATATTTCCAGGTGATGGCTGAGCCTGTTTCTACCTGAGTCCATGAGATTTTTGAATTGGCTCCGCGGCATATCCCGCGTTTGGTAACAAAATTATAAATTCCTCCTTCGCCGTTTTTATTTCCAGGGTACCAGTTCTGAACGGTACTGTATTTCACTTCGGCATCTTTCATGGCAATTATTTCGACCACTGCGGCGTGTAGTTGATTTTCGTCGCGCTGAGGGGCTGTGCAACCTTCCATGTAACTGACATAGCTTTCTTCGTCTCCAACAATGAGTGTTCGTTCAAACTGGCCGGTGTTGGCAGCATTAATTCGAAAATAGGTTGAAAGATCTACCGGACATCTCACGCCTTTTGGTATATAACAGAAAGAACCATCGGTAAAAACAGCCGAATTGAGTGCGGCAAAATAATTGTCGGTATATGGAACCACAGTTCCCATATATTTTTTGACCAGATCGGGGTGGTTCTGCACTGCTTCGCTGAAAGAGCAAAATATGATCCCATGCTTTTCCAATGTTTTTGTAAAGGTCGTTTTCACCGAAACACTGTCCATCACAGCATCAACAGCCACACCGCTCAGACGCTTCTGTTCTTCCAGCGAAATTCCGAGTTTATTGAAAGTATCAAGCAATTCCGGATCAACTTCATCAAGGTTTTGAAGTTCTTTTTTCTTTTTGGGTGCGGCAAAATAAATTATATTTTGATAATCAATCGGAGGAATGCTGAGATGAGCCCAGTCGGGCTGTTTTAAGGTAAGCCAGTAACGATAGGCTTTCAGGCGATATTCAAGCAACCAGTCTGGTTCATTCTTCCTGGCGGAAATAAAGCGTATGATGTCCTCATTGAGTCCTTTTGGCGCCAGTTCCATTTCGATGTCCGTGTAAAAGCCCCATTTGTATTCACCTGAGGTTACTTGTTCGATAATCTGGTTATTGTCAGTACCTGCCATGATTTTAGTTGGTTTTGAAAAATTGAGTGTGCAAAATTAGATTATTTCGATGCTGGTTATCCATTTTTGTAAACATTAGTAATCCTAAATGGTTCAGATAAAACGAAATTCATTTTTTAAATGGTGCAACAATAAAAGATTGTTTTCTACTTTTATCAACCCAAAACCATAACGATTGAATGAGCATGACTGACAATAATAAAAAACCATCGCACACCATTGCCGAGCTGGGGGAATTTGGCCTGATTGATTATTTGACAAAAAATCTTGAACATTTTCAGCCAAATACTGTCACCGGTGTGGGTGATGATGCGGCTGTGATTGATATCGGCGATAAATATCTGCTGCTGACCAAAGATCTGCTACTCGAAGGGATACATTTCGACATGACTTATCAGCCTTTGCGGCATCTGGGTTACAAAGCGGTTGCTGTAAATCTTTCCGATATCTGTGCCATGAACGGAACACCGACACACATCCTGGTCGGGATTGGAATTTCGAACCGCTATACCCTGGAAGCTGTTGAGGAAATTTATGAAGGAATGCGGCTGGCGTGCGAAAAGTACAAGGTGGATTTTGTCGGCGGCGATACCACCAGCAGTGTTCAGGGACTTGTGCTCTCTATTACTGCAATTGGAACCGTGAAAAAAGACAAAGTGACTTACCGGGGGCCTGCCCTGCCCAATGAATTGATATGTGTTTCGGGTGATCTGGGTGGCGCCTATGCAGGTTTGCTCCTCCTTGAACGCGAAAAAGCCGAGTTTAAAGTAAACCCTGACATGCAACCCGATCTTCAGGGTAACGAATACGTACTTGAACGGTTTTTAAAGCCTGAACCCCGCCAGGATATCATTCGTATACTTCAGGATATTCATGTGAAACCTACTGCCATGATTGACATCTCCGACGGGCTGGCCTCCGAAATCAAACACATCTGCAAACACTCCGACCTGGGATGTGCACTTTATGAAGAAAAAATTCCAATAGACCAACAAACTTATGACATTGCCCGCTCATTCAATATAGACCCGACAACCTGTGCACTCAATGGTGGTGAAGATTATGAATTGCTGTTCACCATACGTCAGAACGATTATGAAAAAGTGAAAAATATTCCTGAAATTTCTATTATTGGTCACATGACAGAAAAATCAGCAGGAATAAACCTGATAACAAAATCGGGGTCACTGGTTGAAATCAAAGCCCAGGGATGGGATCATCTGAAAAAGTGAAAAAAACAGATCAACATACGGTAAAACTGAAAAATATTGTCCGGACCCTTCCGGAAAAACCGGGTGTTTATCAGTTTTTAGATGCCAGGGGTAAGATTATCTATGTCGGGAAAGCAAAGTCACTCAGGAAAAGAGTAGCTTCTTATTTTAACAAAGAAACAGGAATTTCGGGAAAAACGTCCGTGATGGTAAAAAAGATCGACGACATTCTTCACATTGTCGTTGACTCGGAACCGGATGCTTTGCTTTTGGAAAACAACCTCATCAAAAAGTACCAGCCGCGCTATAATGTAAACCTGAAAGACGATAAATCGTATCCGTGGATATGTGTGAAGAACGAACCGTTTCCCAGAGTTTTTCCCACCCGTACTGTTATCCACGACGGATCAGTTTATTTTGGTCCTTATGCCTCGCTCAGGATGATGAACACATTGCTCGATCTCGTCAGACAGCTTTACAAACTGCGCACCTGTAAACTGAACTTATCTGAAAAAAATATTGCTGCCCGTAAATTTAAGGTTTGTCTGGAATATCATCTGGGCAATTGTAAAGGCCCTTGTGAAGGACTTCAGCAAAGCGATGATTATGAGCTTGCCATTACTGAGATTAAAGAAATTCTGAAAGGAAATATTTCCAATGTTTTGGTCAGTTTGCGTGAACTGATGAAACGCTATGCCTCAGAACTTGCTTTTGAAAAAGCCCAGATGGTGAAAGAGAAAATTGAACTGCTCGAAAAATACCAAAGCAAGTCCCTGGTGGTCAATCCGAAAATCAATAATGTGGATGTGTTCTCGATTGTGTCTGATGATGAATCCGGATACGTAAATTATCTGCGGGTCATCAACGGTGCTATAGTCCAGGCACATACCATTGAGTTGAAAAAGAAACTCGACGAAAGTGACAACGAACTCATAGCTATTGCTGTAACTGATCTGAGGCAGCGATTTGACAGCGATGCGCCGGAAATCATTATTCCTGTCGAAGTTGATTTTGATTTGCCCGGAACTATAATTACCCTCCCAAAAATAGGGGATAAAAAGCACCTGCTCGAACTATCAGAACGGAATGCAAGATATTACATGATCGAAAAGCGCAAGCAATTGGAACTAACTGATCCGGAAAGACATACAAAACGGATTTTAAACACTATGATGAAAGACCTGAAGCTTCCTGACCTGCCAGTACACATCGAATGCTTTGACAATTCAAATATGCAGGGACATTACCCGGTTGCTGCGATGGTTTGTTTCAGGAATGCCCGACCCAGCAAAAACGATTACCGCCATTTCAACATCAAAACGGTAGAGGGGCCAAATGATTTTGCATCAATGGAAGAGGTAATTTTCAGAAGATATCAGCGCCTTTTGGAGGAAGGGCAAAGCCTGCCACAACTCATCATTGTTGATGGTGGAAAAGGACAGTTGTCGTCTGCTGTTAAAAGCCTCGAAAAACTTAACCTGCGTGGGAAAATCAGCATCATTGGCATTGCAAAACGATTGGAAGAACTATATTTTCCGGATGATCCTGTACCGCTGCACATTGATAAAAAATCAGAAACCCTAAAAGTGATTCAGTATATGCGCGATGAAGCGCATCGCTTCGGAATTACCCATTATCGAAAGAAACATGAGAAGGGAACCATCAAAACCACACTTACTGAAATTGAGGGGATCGGAAATGTTATAGCAAGGAAATTATTATCCAGATTTAAGTCGGTGAAGCGAATCAAAGAAGCCTCAGTTGAAGAATTGAAATCAGTGATTGGTAAAGTAAAAGGGCAGGTTGTTTACAATTATTTCAAAAAAAATCCCGGATAGATAACTGTCCGGGATTTGTTGGAAAAATGAATTTTTTAACCCTGAAGTGTAAACCTGATGGGCATGTTGAACTGAACGCGCACCGGTTTACCTCTTTGTTTGCCGGGAATCCACTTTGGCATGGACTGAATCACCCTGACTGCTTCTTCATCGCAACCACCTCCGATGCCTCTGAGTACCCTGACATCAGTAACCCCGCCATTGGTTTCAACAACAAAGGTAACATACACAGTACCCTGAATACCGCTTTCGCGTGCAAGCTGGGGATATTTAATATTTTCCTGTAAAAACTTCATTCTGGCGGCATCACCACCAGGGAATTCCGGCATGGATTCAACCACAGTAAAAATCTCCAGCTCTTCAACTTCTTCTTCCTCTTCAACTACCGGAACAAAATCCGGAATTTCTGTAGTCTGGTCTGCTTCTACGTCAATTACGATTTCATCTTCCACCTCAACGTCATCTTCCACAATGTTGATGATGGTTATCTGAGCCGGAGGAGGCGGTGGTGGTGGTTTTATCTCCTGCTTGGTAACGGGGATAATTTCTTCGGGGGCATGGTCAACCTGTACCTGAATATCAAGTGTACTGCTTCTTTCATAGGTTTTGTAATTAAAGGCCAGCAGTACTATTGCAAGTGCGATGACAAAGCCGATCTGAAGAAACACAGCTTTTTTGTTTTCGAGGTCAGCTTTTTTACTTTTTTTTGCTTCCATTGCTTTTCATGTTTTTTGATGAGCAATTCATAACATACAAACGCAATGCCGGAATAGCATATTGTTCTTTTTGATTTTGAATCAGTTGGTGGTTTATTAGATTATTTCCTTGTAGCCTTCGGCATCAAGAAGATCATTGATGTCAGCGGCATTGACAGGTTTTATTTTTACAATCCATCCTTTATCATAAGGATCGCTGTTGATAATTTCCGGATGATCGTTGAGTTCTTCATTGAATTCCATTACTTCTCCGGCAACGGGCATAAAGAGGTCCGACACTGTTTTTACTGCTTCAATGGTGCCAAAGGTTGTCTCTTTATCGAGTTGTTCACCAACAGTTTCTACTTCAACAAAAACGATATCTCCCAGTTCATTTTGGGCGTAATCGGTAATGCCTACAACAGCAAAATCGCCTTCCGGGCGAATCCATTCATGGTCTTTGGTGTACCTTAAATTATCAGGAATATTCATAATTATTAAAAATTGTAATTTGTGGCAAATGTAAGAACTTTTAAAAAAGTGGATTGTATTTCGAAAAATTAATGGAAAAAAAATCCAAGATATGGTTTATTCGCTGCAATGAATGTAATACTGTATGATAACCGGATTGTATTCATTCAGGGATCGTTGGGCAATTCCGTAATTACCCCCGACAGTATAGATTTTTTCATTCAGTGTCACCATTCCAAAGTAAGATTTTGGAACCGGCATGGATGATTTTATCTTCCATTGGTTGGCCATAGGATCGTATTCCTCGGTGGTGCTGATGTAGCTGTAGGCATCACCTCCTCCTGTGATATAGATTTTATTGTTGAAGTATGTTCCGCTGCATCCTGCACGATAGATCAGAGATGGATAGTAGGTTGTCCAGGTGTCATTGGCAGTTGAGTAAAACTCATTGACATTGAGTACATCCTGATTCCATCCGCCAATGATATAAATTCCCTGAGAAGTGGCAACTGTGGCAAAATCAGTCCTGGCGGTCAGCATTGGTGTTTTTGTGCTCCATGTATTTGTTGAAGGGTCATACATTTGATTAAGGTCAAGAGGTGTATTGTTATAAAATCCACCTATCAGATAAATTTTTCCGGAAATTGCCGCAGCACCGCAGCCTGATCTGGCCTGAGGCAGATTTGCGGAAGATGACCAGTTGTTGGTAACAGTGTTGTAAACCTGATGTTTATTGGTTATGGAATTACCATTGTAACCGCCAAAAACATGTATGGAATTACCGACAACAGCGCAGGCAGAATAAACTACCGCTGTGAGCATATTTGCTTTTCTTTCCCAGGTTTGACTGTTTATATCATAAGCTTCCACGATATCACTCACCTCTGTTATTCCATCCCATCCGCCCATGACGTAAATCTTGGTGCCAAGTGCTGCAACTGATGCTCCGAACCTGGCAAAGTTCATCGAAGGAAGCGTATTCCACTGGTCTCCGGCTGTGAATCCCGTGCCTGAATAACTGTATCCCTGTGGCGGCAGCGGGTTGGTGCTATGGATACAACCTCCGGCCGGAATGATGGCATTTGTTGCCTGTGGCAATTTTACAAAGCCTCCGTTCGACAGAAAAATTGTATCACGGGATATGGAAATAACCTGAAGTTCATTTACGGGATCATTATCTGAGTCAGAAACATCAAAGTTTATTGTATTACCCGATGAAATTTCTATTTGACGGTTGTTCCCTGACGAATTTACCGTCAATGTCTGCTGGTCGGCATCAGTAACAGAGCCCCCGCCCGGATTAAGAACAATGGTGTTTCCCAGTTTGACGAGAGTCTGAATTTCATTGGTGTTGCTAAGATCGCCGGTGTTGCTGATTGTTTGCTGAAAAATACTGATTCCGTTCCCTGCGGTGTATGTTTCACCGGATTTTTCGGCAAATAAAGCATAAGGTACTGAAAGCAGCTGTGTCTGACCGGCCATAGTAAAGGTGCCTGTTCCGGTGAGGTCGTATTCAACCCTGATGAAAGCATTGCCATTTTCCCATCCTATTGAAGAAAAATCGCCTGAAATGGTATTTCCTCTTCCTGCCTGTACACTGATTCTTCCGAATGCATCGGTAGTTACATTTTGCAACTCAGAGTACAGAATGGTATTTGATACTGTATCGGATAAGATACTGATTTTTAATGTAATATTTGAATTTATGATTGGATTTCCATCTTCCGAATGCAACACTGCCTGATAATGGAAAGCTGCCGGAGATTGGGCAAACCCGGGTCCTGCAAAAAGAGCAATTAAAACAAACAGTTGTAATTTTTTCATAGGATTAACTGGAAAATAAAAGTTGGGAAATTCATTTAAGCTGAAGTCTTTTTCTTTTTGCGGTGAAGGTAGTTTTCAAAAAGTTGGTAAACCAGTCCGTCGGCAAGACCAATTTTTGGTACAATTACAGTTTTTGCTTTTGTAATTCTGGTCAGAAAAAGAAAAACCTCGGATGCCGGAACGATAACATCAGCGCGGTCGGCTCGAAGTCCCAGCATTTCGATACGTTGTTGCAGGTCATAACTTTTCAGATGCTCCGAAGCTTTTTCAAGTTCTTCGGCCGAAATGCTCATACCGTCGGGTTTACCATAAATTTTTGCTATTTTATTGATGTTTCCTCCTGAGCCGACAAGCGTAATTTTACCAAAATCCTTTTCAAACTGCATTAGCCAGTTTTCCATAGCCTCCCACTCTGAAATCTGAACCTTATCGCTCAGCAGGCGCAATGTGCCAATTTTAAATGAACTGGCTGCAACCAGGTTGTGATCGGAAAGTATCGAAATTTCAGTGCTCCCGCCCCCCAGGTCGGCATACATGGTCAGGGTTGATTCAGGAGGTAACCAGTGATCGTCCGAAGCTCTGATAATGGCAGCTTCTTCCAGACCATCAATGAGTCGTACTTCGATGCCGGTTTCTTTTTTTATCTTCTTAATCAGTTCCACTCCGTTTGTCGCTTCACGCATTGCTGCAGTAGCACAGGCTGCATAAGCTTTGGGTTTGTAAACATCGATCAGCAGTTTAAATGCTTTCAGGGTTTTTATTAATCTGTCAGCGCGGTCCTTTGAGATTTTGTTGTTGTTGTAAACATCCATTCCCAGTCTGATCGGGATTCTGATTAGAGTTGCCTTCTCAACTCTTATTTTTTCACCCTGGCTGAAAGCGTTGGCAAAAAGCAGTCTTATTGCATTTGATCCAATATCAATGGCAGCAAAAATCATCCTGAAATATTTTCATTTGAACATGCAAAGAAAAAAGAAAATTTGTAAAAACCAATTTCATCTTAAAAATACTAACCGGACTGAAAAAGAAATTGACAAAAAATGAAATCCCGGAATTAAAAAATGTATAGTTTTACCCTTCATTTCTAATTTTTTTATTTAAGCTAATGATTTTGAATGAAATGACTTCAGGAAGTGCAAATAACCTTTTTTACTTTGCAATTATTGCTACACTGGCAGGTCATTTCATTTATCATTTTGTCAGTCAGGCACAACAGGTAAGGGAATGGCTTTCTGTCCGGTATGCCGATTCCAGGTTTTGGATAAGGTGGATTTTTTTTCAGAAATCAGTTGGATTTTTATTCATGGGTTTTTTGCCTGCAATTTTCTATATGCTCTTTTACGACGGGCATATCACGGATTTTGGTTTAACGTGCAATCACATTCTCACAAACTGGCATTTTTTACTGGGACTCCCGCTTCTGATGGTTTTCATCAGCTTTTTCGCAGCGCGGAGTAAAAAACAACAGGAAATTTATCCGCAAATGAGGATTAAACGCTGGACACAAGTACAGTTTTTTGTCAATGCAACCGGATGGATCATTTACCTGATGGCCTATGAGTATCTGTTCAGGGGATTATTTTTGTTTGCCGGTGTTGATTTGTTTGGGATATGGCCTGCAATATCCATCAATGTTGCAATTTATTCTGCTGTTCACATGCACAAGGGAATTGCTGAAACATTGGGAGCTGTTCCCTTTGGTATTGTTGCCTGCTGGTTGACGCTCACTACAGGTACTTTTCTTGTTTCAGCCTTTGCACATATCGGGATGGCGGTTTCCATGGAATTTTTTGCCATAAAGTTCAATCAGGAAATGCAGTTTGTAAAAAACGGGGGACGAAAGTGAATGCTTGTTTTATTACCGGTGCAACAGGATTTATTGGAGAACGGCTGACTATCAGGCTTGCCGAAGAAGGTTATAAGGTTCATGCACTCATTCGCGACAGAAAACGTGCTGCACATCTCAGCCATCCCAACATTCATCTTTTTCAGGGCGATATCTTGACACCGCAAACCATTGAGCCGGCGATCAGAAATTGTGATTTTGCTTTTCATCTGGCAGCTTATGCGCGGGTGTGGTCGAAAGACAGTAGCATACCTTACAGGGTGAATGTTGAAGGGACTTCCAACGTTTTGAGCCTGGCATTGAAACACGGTTTAAAAAAAGTGGTGTTTACTTCAACAGGAGGGACACTTGAACCGTCTTACGGAGATAGGCCGGTAAACGAAGAAACTCCAAGAAAAACACCATTTTTCAATGCTTACGAAACCACTAAAGCCGAAGCTGAAGCAGTGGTGAGGCAATTTGCAGGGAAAGGTCTTGGCGTTATCACAGTTAATCCAACCCGCGTTTATGGTCCGGGGTTGATAAGTGAGAGTAATGCAATGACCGCCATTATCAAAAAGTTTAATGAAGGCAAATGGAGAATTATTCCTGGCGACGGTTCTAAAATTGGAAATTATGTGCTGGTGGATGATGTGATTAACGGACACGTTTTGGCATTGGAAAAGGGAAAACCTGGCGAACGGTATATCATTGGCGGCGAAAATATTACTTACAACGAATTTTTCGGGAAACTGAGAATTATTACTGGGAAAAGTCATTTGCTTTTCCATGTTCCCTACCCGGTTATGTTGACTGCTGCATCCATTCAATACAGCTATTCTCGGCTGTTGTCCAAAGACCCGCTGATCACCCCCCGCTGGGTACGGAAATACCTGCATCATTGGGCAGTTTCTTCAGGAAAATCCATCGGAGAGCTGGGTTATCAATGGACTCCGCTGGATGTAGGATTAAGTAAAACAGTTGAGTGGTTGAATAATAATTTTGCAAAATGAATAACGAAACTTCTCCGTATTATACCCTGATAACCGGCGCCAGTTCAGGAATTGGGCACGAGTTGGCCAAAGAATGTGCAGGACGAGGACATAATTTGTTTCTTATTGCATTGCCTGGTAACGGGTTTGTGGATTTTGTAAAAGGACTTAAGCAACATTACGGTGTAGAGGTTGATTACCTGGTTGAAGATCTTACTCTGTCCGATACGCCAGTGAAGGTTTATAACTATGCCAAAAACAAAGGTTTAAAAATTAATATCCTGATCAATAATGCCGGTAACGGTCATGTAGGAAAATTCGAGGTAATGAATACCATTAAAGTTGAAGAAATGATTCATCTTAACCTGCGGGCATTGACCATCATGACCTTACTTTTTATTAAAGACATGGAAACATATACCAATGCGCACATTTTGAATGTTGGAAGTCTCGGGGCCTACACGCCCGTTGCTTACAAAACTGTTTATATGGCAACCAAATCCTTTGTGTACTATTTTACACAATCATTGCGACAGGAATACCGCCACTCAAAAATTAAATTCAGTGTTTTGATGCCCGGAGCTGTGATAACAAATCCTGAAGTTGAGCTGCGAATCAAAAAAGCAGGATTTCTCGGTCGGGTTTCAGCGCTTACACCCCAATGTGTGGCAAAATACACGATCCATAAAATGGATAAGGGGAAATTTGCCATAATGCCCGGAACAATAAACCGGTTGATTTTTAATGTGAGTGCTTTTTTACCAAGTGGCATTTTACTTTACATAACCAGACAGGTGTTCAGAAAAACGGATTAGAAAATTTTTTTCACGGATTTATTTTTTTTCTTGTTCAAATAAATAATTGCAGTATTTTTGCCGCCCGAATTGAGGGAAGAAATTCCACAATAAAGGGAGTTTAGCTCAGTTGGTTCAGCGCATCCCGACTGACAAGTCGGGAGGGTCACTGGTTGAGCAATTTGAAATAAAGGGAGTTTAGCTCAGTTGGTTCAGAGCATCTGCCTTACAAGCAGAGGGTCAATGGTTCGAATCCATTAACTCCCACCTGGCCACCCCACAAGGGTGGTTTTTTTTTGAGATGTTTTACCATTTTTACATGCTGTATTCTCCAGCGCTTGATCGATATTATTACGGTCATACTTCAACTATTGAAGGTCGTCTGCGCCGGCATAATTCAAGACACAGGGGATTTACCGGAAATAAAGCAGACTGGGAGGTAGTTTACACTGAAGAGTACCCAACAAAAGAACTTGCCTATTCCCG
>RZYY01000084.1 GCA_009930115.1 Sphingobacteriia bacterium
TCCTGGAAGCTGCAGGTGTACATTTTTGAAAAACAATCAGATGCCTCCTCGTGCGTAGGGTGTGACTTTCTGGTCAGTAAACTGGTTCGTGATGAATTTAAAATACCCTGTCATTGCGATCATGGCTGCATTGTCGGTTGTGAACTGAAAAAGCGGTACATAGGTATTCCAGCCCAACTCTTTACCGGTCTGAGCTAAAGCTTTCCTCAGTCCTGAATTGGCTGAAACACCACCAGCTATAGCAATTTCGTTAATTTTGAAATGATCCGCAGCGAGTCTTAGTTTCTTCAAGAGAATTTTTACGATAGTCGCCTGCAATGATGCAGCAAGATGGTGTTTGTTTTTTTGGATGAAATCAGGGTCGGATTTCAGTTGATCCCTTAAAAAATAAAGAAATGAAGTCTTTAATCCGCTGAAACTGTAATTAAAACCGGAAATCTGCGGTTCGGGAAATGAAAACATTGAAGCATCTCCTTCCTGAGCCAGTTTGTCAATAACCGGACCACCCGGATAAGGAAGACTCATGATTTTAGCGGCTTTGTCGAACGTTTCACCTGCTGCATCATCGATAGTCTGTCCGATAATTTTCATGTTAAAATAATCATTAATCATCACAATTTGTGTATGCCCCCCCGATACAGTAAGACAGAGAAATGGAAATGAAGGATTTTTTTTTTGTTCGTCAGGCATTTGGATGAAATGGGCCAGAATGTGCGCCATCATATGATCCACTTCGATAAGCGGAATATTGAGACCAAGAGTAAACGCTTTGGCAAATGAAGTTCCAACCAGCAATGAGCCGAGCAGACCAGGGCCTCGTGTGAAAGCAACGGCATCCAGTTGACTTTTTGAAATGCCGGCAACAGCAAGGGCTTGATGTATTACCGGAATAATGTTTTGTTGATGCGCCCTTGATGCCAACTCCGGTACCACACCACCGTATTTTTGATGCACGCTTTGATTGGCTGTTATATTGGAAAGCAGGACATTATTCTGAAGTATAGCGGCAGAGGTGTCGTCGCACGATGATTCAATTCCCAGGATGAAAGCCATTTACTAAAATTTTTGCAAAAATAAGGTTAATCATCATCTCGCCTTAAAGAATCAAGCACAGCCTCATCATTTTTTTTGTCACTCTGACCAGACGATCGGCTTTCATTTTTTGAAGATTTGTTGAACAGGTCTTTAAAACTGTCGAATTCACGTCGGTAAAATAAGCCAAGCCCTTGGGTGTATGGAGCATTATTTTCGATAATAGACAGATTGTTCGTACGGTTAAAGGCTTTTACTCTGAATCTGCCATCATTAGTAATCTTGTATTCTACGTTAATGTCGCCAACCACACTACTGGTGTTTTGATTTCGAGATTCGCCCCTGACCCCGAAATTCCCATCAATAAGTAATCGGTCATTAAACAACTGAGTTCTCAAAGCTACCCTGAGTTCTTCCTCGGTGAGCTGCGAACCGGGTTGATAATCAATTCCAATGTCCACGTCCTTGCTCAGTTTGGACAACCAACTGCTCAATTGGTTTGAAAGCAGCTTAAAGCTTGTTGTTCCCAATGAGGGTGTATTGGCAGTATAGCTGAAATTGCTCAACAACAGCAGCGACAAAAACTGCTGACTCATAACGGATTGATCAGTAGTATCGAGTGAAGCAAAAATGATTTCTTTGGTGTTTTCGGGTACATTTTTAAAATCCATTGAAAATCGGATATCAGGATTAATCAATGCATTTTGAAGATGAATAATACATTCAACATCAACACGTGTATTGTAAACCGATGAAGAATCACTTTGCAACTGTAATCCTGAAAGGGTGGTTCTAACGGGATAAACTGCTTTCATATTGAGGGTGGCATCATAAGGACTGCCCGTCCAGCTTATTATCCCGCCCTGACGTATGTTGAAAGTTCGTCCAAATAGATTTTCAAAATTAAATCTAAAGGTGCCATCGGAAATCAAATAATCACCAAACATCGTAAAATCGCCATTCTTGCTGATATTCATGCCGATATCACCATTGCCAATCCCTTTTATAGTACCGATGGAATATGGCAGATAAATCTCAATTTCGGCTTTTTCGGTCACATCAAGGTCAAGGTTTATTTCAAGTCCTTTTAGATTTACATTGTAGGTTGTTTGCGTTTCTTCTTCATTAGTAGTGTTGCTGTTTTTAAAAACGATGAAGTCATTGTCGGGGATGTTCACATCAAGCGTGATAGGAATCTGAATTTTGGTTCCGGTTTCTGAACGTGCAATGACATTCATCTGCAGATCGTCTAAAGGGCCTGACATGGTAAAAACTCCTGATGCTACAGCATTTCCAAAAAATTGTTCATTGTCGCGTGATGTGGTGTTCATCACTTTAAAATCAGTATGAGCAATGGACAGATCAAGTACAAAATTTTTGAAATAATTGTGAGAAATATTCCCGGTGCAGGTTGCTGGTTTCCCTCTTATGTCATTAATTTTTAAATCGTTGAGATTTATAATATTTTCATCAATGTTTATTGGACCTGCAAGCGAAAAATAAGCATTCAGATAATTTATCAGGAATTGTGTACGCATCAGGTTAATGGTGCCTTTTGCGACTGGCTCGGAATAGGTGCCACTGATTTTGAGATTGCCGCTGGCAAGACTTTCCTGGCTGATTTTGGCAATGTTATCAATGAACGGATTAATTAAACGAATACCTAAATTATTGAGCTGCAACTCCATATCGAAGTTTTTATCGGTCCGGGCAGGAAAATAGTTGCCTGAAAGCGAAAGCACTTTTCCAATTCCGACATTTCCTTTGTTGTTTATTTCCAGATCAATCCACAACGACTGTTCGATGTCGTTCCACCAGGTTGCCAGATTAAGATTGCCCAGTTTTTCTTCATTTAATAATAAATCATCAACAGATACATCAAGGAGAAAATTGGGAGTATTGTAAAGCCCCGTGATAGTGGCAGTCCCATCTAATTCTCCATCAATATCCACATTATACCCGCTGAATAGCTGGTCAATCTCGCTGATATTGATCTTTTTGAAATTCAAGTTCAGGCTGTCAGTATCTTTTCTTGAAAGTACTCCTTCAATTTCAAAAGCAGACTGGTGGTTAAAAAGGGCGATATTTTTGAAAATTAGCTGGTCTTTTTGAATTTTGAGAGTATTCAGCGGGTTAATTTTCCATTTTTCACCGTCAATAATCACGTTTAAATAGGATAAATGGTTGTTAAATCGGTTGATCTCCTCAATAGTGAAACTTCCTTTTATACTGCCGGTGTTCTTTTTCTGATCCGAAAAATCATTCCAGGACAAATGATAATTAAGTGAGTCCTGTCGGAATTGTGTCACCATTTTTAAACTGTCCAATCCGATTCCGTTTGGATTTTGTTCTGATGGTTCGCTAAAAAATGTTTTCTGAGCAGTGATATCCAAATACATTAGACTGTCGTCTGAAGATGCGGCAATCCGGCTTTCTACAAATCTGACGGAAGCTATGGTAATTGTATCAGCGCAAAATTCCAGGTCAAATTTCTGATCGCCGGAATGAAACAGTCCGTCGAGTTCAGCATAGTGAGCAATGGATATTTGCGGTGCAAAAAGTTGGGTGAGCTGATCTACATTTTTCAGATCAGCCCGGAAATCAATTACGTGAATAGTTCCATTTGCACGTTGGCTGCTGATGTGACCAGGCAGGACACCTGAGTAAGTGCTCAGATAGCTTGCAACAACAGCGGGTAAAGCTGAAAATTGAAATTGCCCCTGAATTCGTGCATCTATCATGTCCGATTTCATTATGATTTTTCTGATTCCATCATCAGCGACTGACGTTGAAATGCACAGACTGTCAAGGGTGTATTTATGTTCGCCCTCAAGGTATAAAAGCTCATCAATGATAACATTCCCTGAGATTTGGTCGAAAGTGCTGCCAGTGAAATTAATTTTCATTTTGGCAGCAAGTTCCGCCCGGCTGTTTCTTTCTGACAGATTCAACCTGTACAGATCGGCATGGCGGATATCGGAACTGAAATTAAAAATTGGTTTTTCACTATTGAAATCAACAAGTCCGTTGAAGATAAAATCAAGATTTTCGTCGCGCATGGCTAAAAAGCCTTCGAATTGCTGTTGTTTGAAGTTCCCGTCAATGTTTATATTTTCATAGTTATAACCGAGCAAATTGATTGATTTCACCATGCCTTTTGCAGTCAGATTGATATTTTCTTTTGAAAGTCCACTTCCGTCCACCTGAAGCTGGAAACTCGTCTCACCAAGCTTTTTTTCCATTTTCAGAAATTTTCCCACATTGAATTGTTTGGCTGACAGGGTTCCTTTATAAGCAATTTCATGTCCGGTATGTTTGGTCGTTACTGTGAGATCGGCATTGATTTTCCCAAATCTGCTGTTTAGCCCTATTCTCGAGATAAAATTGTCGGGATAACCTGTGTAAGTACCTGATATCTGCACAATTCCTGCTGTTTTTAATTGTTCCGGAATGGGAATAGTTCCGGAAGAGTCGGGTAAAGCAAAGTTTGAAAGATCATAGGCTGAAGTGGTAAATTTTTGAATATCGGCTTTAAAGAATGTGGTATAAATATCAGGTAGGCCTTTAATATCAACATTTCCTATGAAAGAGGTATTTTTCCCATAGGTGACAGCAAGCGATTTTGCAAAGAAATTATCTACTGTGCCAGACACTTTTCCTTCAATGCCAAAAACATCTGTCATGGTAAACATAGTTGGAGCAAAGTATCCGATATCACTCATGTCAATTATTGTAGGGCGAAAAGTACCAACAATTTTCACTTTTGAGATAAACTGTCTGAAAGAATTAAAATCAGGGTATTCAAGTCTAAGATCAAGGTTCAGGGAACTATTGTTTGTATATGCTTTCAGTTCATCTATTGAAATATCATGTGGGGTAAATCGAACATTACCTGAGAAAGAACTAAGTTTAAAACCACTTTTTTCGCTCATCATCAGATTTGCTATGCTGATTGTAATTGTGTCTTCCCGGATAACAAGGTTGTTTGCATTGAGCGTAATATTATACAGATCAGTATAAGCATAATCAATCCCTTTATTGGTGGAGTCCATTTTGTTTTCGTCAATGTAAACAAAACGGGAGTCCGACACTTCAATGTCCTTGAATTTCAACTTCCAGGGTAATTTAGGCTGGGGTACAACCAGGGTGTCAACAGGACTTACTGTTAAATGTTCCAAAAATTGGTCCATATTGGTCAACTTACTTCCCAAGGAGCGTTTTAGACAAATTTTTGCATTTTGCAGATTCACCCCGCCAATGGTTACTGATCGTTTCTTTTTTTTAAATCCGGTTAACTTAAATTCAAAACTTTCAGCCTGAATCATTGGATTGGCCTCTCTGTCTTCAATGATAAGGTCTTTAAGGGAAAAGGCGCCTCTCAGAGTCAAATTGATCCTGCTGATTTGTACATTGGTTCCGGTAATGTTTGAAAGCCATGCTGCAGATAATTTGGTGGCAAATGTCTGAATGCGTGGATTGGTCAACAGCAGCATAATTACCAACATAAGTGAAACCAGTGCTGTAATCAGATAAATGATAATATGGAGAATGCGTTTAATAATTGTTTTCGTTGTTTTGTGAACGTTTGGGAAAATGCATGAGCAATTACTGTTTTCAGGTTTTTAGTTTAAAATAACAGTTTTTTTGCAAAAATATGATTGTTTAGGGTATATTCGCAGATGATTTTGATAGAATTTACTTTGTTTTATTGATTTCTTTTTCACCTAAATATTTTAAAAATGAGCAGAAAAAATAAATTTTTCCGGGTTGCTTATCTTGTAATGCTTGGCGCTGTTTCGATTTTGTCAGCATTTCAGTCAGCTTTTTCACAGATAACCATTACCCAGTCGGATATGCCATCTCCGGGCGACACGATCCGAAAAAGTCTGAATATTACAACTGGCGGCATTGATTACACCATAACAGGAGAGAACTTCTCCTGGGATTTTTCTGCGTTGCAACCGATTGCCCAAACAGTAGATACTTTTGTAACAGTGAGTTCGGTACCTCTTCTTTATCAATTGGTATTTATTCCCAATTTTGTTGCGAATGTTGCCCAGAAGTTTCCCGATCTTGATACAATTCCGGAATTGCCAGTCGTCGATCCTTACCGGTTTTTTTATAAAAGTTCATCCAAATACTCAGATGTAGGTTATGCCGCAACTTTGGGAGGTATTCCGCTGCCGGTCAGGCTGAATCCTGAAGACAGATTGTACAAGCTTCCTCTGAATTACGGCAATATTGATTCCAGTAATGCCAGTGGCCATTTTGGTTTTCAGGGTGTTGGATATATCGGTCTGGACCGCAAAAGGGTAAACCAGGTTGATGGTTGGGGAGCTTTGGTCACTCCTATGGGTACTTTTGATGTGTTGCGTTTGAAATCCACTGTTTCTGAAACAGATTCTGTTTTCATTGATTCGCTGAATTATGGGACAACCATTGAGCGTAATTACACTGAATATTCATGGCTGGCAAATGGATGGAAAGCCCCTGTATTGAAAGTTACCGTCGAAGGTCCGGTGGTTCAGGTAGCTTACATTGATTCAGTTTTTAATCCTACTGTGAATATTGAAAATGTCCGGTATTATCCGCCTTCGATATCCATTTCACCCAATCCTGTTCATGATAAGGCAATTATCAGTCTGGACCTTAATGAATCCAGGCAATTATCAATAATTCTCATAAATATTGCTGGTGAAGAAGTTTTGCGGGTTTATGAAGGGAACCTTCCTGCCGGAAGAAACTTTTTCACTTTGAATACCTCCGCAGGAAATCTTCGTCAGGGTACTTATCTGCTTCAGGTAAAAACTGATTTTACTGTCACTTCAAAAAAAATCATTGTTCAATAGGTTATGGTTGCTGAAAAACCAAAAAAATTTATTGTTTACAAATCTTCAGCCGGGTCAGGCAAAACTTATACTCTGGTCAGGGTGTATCTAAAACTGGTACTCAAGCATCCTGAGCGCTATTCCAACATTCTCGCTGTTACTTTTACCAACAAGGCAGCCAATGAGATGAAATCCAGGATATTGAAGACATTGAGAGCTTTGTCGGAACCAATGGAAATGCAAAATGATCTGAAAATAAAACAACTGTCGGATGAATTTTCAGAACAGCTGGGTTTATCCGCCAAACAGATTTCTGAAAATTCCCGTAAAGCACTTACACTTATCCTCCACAATTATTCAAATTTTGCAGTATCCACTATTGATAGTTTTGTTCATCGTCTGGTAAAAACATTTGCCAAAGACCTCGGTTTGCCGGTGAGTTTTGAAGTAGAGATGGAGGAAAAAAAGCTGATTGACAAATCTGTCGATCTTCTTATCAGTAAAGTAGGTACCGATCCTGAACTTACAAATGTGATGGTCCGTTTTGTGGAAAGCAAAATGAATGACGACAAGAGCTGGGATATCGGCAGACAACTGGCAGATTTTTCTCATAATATTTTGAAAGAGAATAGCTTTGAAGCTCTCAAAAATGTTCGTAAACTCAAGATGAAGGAGTTTATTGAGATGGTTAAAAAGCTGAATGAAATCAGATATCAATTCGAAAATTCATTACATCAGCCCGCTAAGGAAGCAGTAGATCTGATCGAGAAAAATAGCCTCGAACTGAATGATTTCTACTATGGGAAGACTGGAATTGCAGGATACCTGAAACGCATTTCCGATAAGGATTTTAGTGCGGTTATTCCCGGAGCCCATGCCCTAAAATCAATAAATGAAAATATTTGGTATTCTCCAAAATGTCCTTCTGATATTTCAGCAGCGATTGATTTGATAAGTGATAAAGTGGCTGAAAAATGCAAACAGATAGTTAGTATTAAGGAAAAGGGGTATCAGGAATATGTTTTAAGCAAACTTGTACTGAAAAATATTTACCTGATGGCTGTGCTTTCGGAGATAGAAAAGGTAATGGAAGAGTTTCGGCAAAATGAAAATATTGTTCACATTTCCGAATTCAATAAACGAATTGCCGACATCGTGCAAAATGAGCCAGTACCTTTTATTTACGAACGAATTGGTGAAAAATACAAGCATTTTTTAATTGACGAGTTTCAGGATACTTCTTTGTTGCAATGGCAAAATATGATTCCGCTGATAGAAAATTCACTCAGTACCGGAAATCTCAATATGATCGTCGGCGATGGGAAGCAGGCTATTTATCGGTGGCGAAACGGTGAGGTAGAACAATTTGCTGCTTTGCCGGATATTTATAACAGAAAAGATGACCCGGTTTCCATAGCACGTGAGCAAATTTTTCGAATGCATTATCAGCCTGAAGATTTGGATCGTAATTATCGATCATCGGTTGAAATCGTTAAGTTTAACAACAACTTCTTCACATATGCATCAGGTTATCTTTCCAACGATTTCAAAAGTGTTTACAACAATCTGAATCAGAAGCATCAGGAACACAAAACCGGTGGGTATATTCAAATTGAATTTTTAAATGAAGATGATCTTTCAAAAACTGAATTTATGCAGCTTTCACTTGAATGTGTGCTGGAAATTGTCAGGAATAATTTAAATTCCTATCGTCCTGAGCAGATTGCTGTTCTTACGCGTACAAATTTTCAGGGCAGCAGCATTGCGGCATATCTTCTTCAAAACGGAATCAGTGTGGTTTCTTCGGAAGCACTTTTGCTTAGGGCAAGTGATGAGGTGCGTTTCATGATTTCAATAATGAAATATATGCTTAGCCCCGACGACAGGGTTTCCCTTGCGGAGGTGCTGACATTCCTGTGGCTCAGGCAAAAAATTAAAATTGCATCGCTCCATGAGGTACTCACAAAATGTTCTGGTAGCAATCCGCTGAATAAAGAATCAGTTGCGTTTGAGCAGATGTTAACTGACAACGGAATTAATTTTTCAATGCAGATGAATCTTTTGGAGTCCCTGCCCGAGTTTTTTGAATCCATGATCCGGATTTTTAATCTTGATCCCGAAGGACGGGACCCTTTTTTGCAGTTCTTTTTGGATATGATTTACGAATTCAGTTCAGGAAACGGCAATGCTGTAAATGATTTTTTAACCTATTGGGAGGAAACAGGCAGTACAAAATCGATTATTGTACCTGAAGACACACCTTCGGTGAGGGTGATGACCATTCACAAAGCCAAAGGCCTGCAGTTTCCGGTTGTGGTTTATCCGTTTGCTTACGACAAGAATGATCTAACTGTAAAGGAAGTATGGATTGACCCTGATTTCAAATCCATCCCCGAATTAAATACTGTCTTTATTGATTTACAAAAAGAGATGGAAGGAACTTCACTGGAGCATATTTACAGGCATGAATCGGAAAAGTCTTTCCTGGATATGCTTAATTTACTTTATGTAGTGATGACCAGACCGGAAGAAAGATTATATGTAATTTCCAAAGAAAAAAAAGACAAAAACGGCCAGTGGAAAATTCCCAAAAACAATCCTGATATTGCTGATCTTTTATTCACTTTTCTGGAAAAGGGAAATATCATTAAAGATGAGAAAGGAAAATATTGCATCGGAAATGAGATATTTGCGGGGCGCAGCAGGAATGAAGAGAAACCAAATATTATCACTGAATTTTCGCAGCTTAATACCGGTCAGTGGCGCAGAAAAATTGCATTAAAACATCATTATCACGATGTTTGGTCTCCGGATGCTGCACAAGTTAAACGTGACACTGGATTGCTTGTGCATTACGCTTTGTCGTTAATCATTTGCAGGAAAGATATGGAGCGGGTTTGTGAAACACTTATGGAAGATGGACTTTTAACTGAAGATAAGCTCCCGGAGCTCAAAGCGCTGCTCGGGCAATTAATGTCAAGAGAGGAAATCAGCAGTTATTATGATGAAGGAAATCAGGTTTTTAACGAAAAGGAAATACTGATGAAAGATGGAACAATCCTGCGTCCCGACAGGGTGGTGATTTCTGGTCAAAAGGCTGTAGTGATTGATTACAAAACAGGGCAGGAAAGCTATTTACATAAGTTACAACTCCAATCTTATGCTGATGCATTGAAAGAAATGGGCTATCAGGAGGTGGAGCAGCATCTTGTTTATCTGGATAAATCAGAAACGACAAAATTTTCTTAGGGATAATGACCGGATAAATCTTTCTAAACACTATTTTTACTTAGAATGTTCCAATATTTAACTGGAAAAACAAAAAGAAAACGATGAATGAAAATCATAGCAAACTAATCGCTTCTGAACTAAATTTGCAGGAACGTCAGGTGAAAAGTACCTTATTGCTGCTCGAACAGGGAGCAACAATACCTTTTGTGGCCAGGTACCGTAAGGAAGTTACCGGTGGCCTTGATGAGGAGCAAATAGCAAAAATAAGAGACCGGAGCGAAAAACTGGAAGAAATCGAAAAACGGCGCGAAAGCATAATCAGCACTCTTAAAGAAAACAATCAACTTACTGGTGATCTGGAACTTCAGTTGATAAAAGCTGCGACAATTGCCGAACTTGAAGATATTTACCTGCCCTATCGTCCGAAACGAAAAACCCGCGCAAGCATTGCCCGCGAAAAAGGTCTTGAACCTCTGGCAAAATTGCTGATGCGTCAGCAGCATGGAGAAGTGGAACCCTTGGCAAGCAGGTTTTTAAACCCTGAAAATGGTCTGAAAACTATTGAAGAAGCTCTGGCCGGGGCAAGGGACATCATTGCTGAATGGGTAAGTGAAAACAGACTGGCCAGAGAGCGTTTACGGTTATTATTTCAGCGAAAGGCAACCATTAAATCGGAAGTGATAAAAACAAAAGTTGAAATTGCCGGGAAATATGCCAACTATTTTGATTTTGAAGAATACCTCGAACGTTCACCTTCTCATCGTCTTTTAGCAATGTTCAGAGGCGAAAATGAAGGTTTTCTTAAGTTAAAAATTGCCCCATCTGAGCAGGCTGCGATCAGCATTCTTGAAAAGATATTCAAACGAAATGAAAGTGATGCAGCCCTGCAGGTGATGACTGCCATTAATGATTCCTATAAACGATTGCTGCAGCCTTCTCTTGAGAATGAATACAGAGCCATTGCCAAAGAGCGTGCTGATGAGGAAGCAATAAGGGTTTTTGCAGATAATGCCCGGCAATTGATGATGGCACCCCCTCTTGGCCAAAAGCGGGTGCTGGCCATTGATCCAGGGTTTCGTTCCGGATGCAAAATTGTGTGTCTTGACGAACAGGGTAAGCTTTTGCACAACGACACCATTTATCCTCATCCACCGCAAAATGAGGTGAAGCTGGCAATAGCAAAACTTGAACAGCTTGTGGATGCATATAAAATTGATGCTATTGCCATTGGTAATGGTACAGCAGGACGCGAAACCGAACGGCTGGTCAAATACCTTCGATTTAAAAGGGAGGTAATTGCTGTGATTGTCAACGAAAGCGGAGCTTCGGTTTATTCAGCCTCGGCCATTGCCAGAGAAGAGTTTCCCAATTTTGATGTAACCGTGCGCGGAGCGGTTTCCATTGGCCGAAGGCTGATGGACCCGCTGGCCGAACTGGTGAAAATTGATCCCAAATCCATTGGTGTTGGACAGTACCAGCATGATGTAAACCAAAATCGTCTTGAGCGTAGCCTTGAAGATACCGTGATGAGCTGCGTAAATGCTGTTGGAGTTGAAATAAATACCGCCAGCAAGCAATTACTCGCTTTTGTTTCAGGGGTTGGACCGGCACTGGCTCAGAAAATTATTGATTATCGCAATAAAAATGGTGCTTTTACCAACCGAAACGAATTGATGAAAGTTCAGCGCTTTGGTCCAAAAGCATTTGAACAAGCTGCTGGATTCCTCAGAATACGTAACAGTAACAACCCGTTGGACAAAAGTGCTGTTCATCCCGAAAGCTATTCAATCGTAGAACAAATGGCCAACTCGCTTGGTATTGATGTTGAAACCCTGATGAATAATCAGGAAATGCAGGCCAGAATCAATATCGGGGATTTTGTGACTGATCAGGCCGGAATGCCAACATTGATGGATATCATGCAGGAACTTGCCAAACCTGGCCGGGACCCACGCGAAAAATTCGGGGTTTTCCAGTTTACCGAAGGTGTAAACTCCATAAAGGACCTGAAAGAGGGAATGATCCTTCCCGGAATTGTTACCAATATCACTGCTTTTGGTGCTTTTGTCGATGTCGGTGTTCATCAGGACGGGCTGGTTCATAAAAGCAAAATCACCGATAAATATGTGGATGACCCCTCGGATTATCTCAAACTTAATCAGCGAATTAAGGTAAAAGTTGAAAGTATTGACCTCGATCGCAAACGCATTCAGTTTACCATGATCGGAGTGGAACAGCCAAAGTTTATTTAAAATATTATAAATCACCTCATATCTTTATACAAAACTGCCTTTTTTAGTGAGATCATTTTGGTTATTGAATTCAGTTATTTTTGCGCCAGTTAATTTCCTTACATGAATTTATCTTTCATATGAATCTTATTTTACGGTTTATTATTCTCATATCTTTCTGGCTAACTGCCGCAAATGCTTTTTCAACAAGTATTGAAGTTTCCGGAAATGTTTCGGGTGTTTGGAATGTTGATACTGTCCATGTTGTTGGTGATCTGAATATCAGGGAATCAGACGGACTGGTAATTAATCCCGGGGTTATTGTTTTGTTTCAGGGCACTTATGCTTTTAATGTTTGCGGTACATTGAAATCGATTGGCAGTGCTGATCAGATGATCTCATTTACCATGGCTGACACAACAGGTTTTTACAACGATACCATCCCCGACGGCGGATGGAAAGGAATCAGATATAATATCCCTGCTGCATGGATTGATTCTTCGTTTTTCAAATATACACGGTTCAGTTTTGGAAAGGCGGTTAGTGAGGATTCGTTGCAGAGGCATGGAGGTGCTATTTGTATCAGAGACTGCTCCAAAATCGAGATAAGCCATTGTGTTTTTTATTTCAATAAAGCCAATGAAAAGGGTGGTGCTGTCTATTTGAAAAATGCTGACATTTTACTTGCTTACAATGAGTTTGACTACAACTCCTCAGGTGAAAAAATCGAACCATGGGGTTATGGAGGTGCTGTGTGTACCGATGATGGGGAACCTTTGATTTTATATAATACTTTCACAAACAATCTTGCTACTGGTATTGGTGGGGCATTGGCAGTGCGGTTTGCCGATTGCCCGGTGTTTTTCAATACTTTTTCCGGAAATGAGTCGGCCATTGGCGGTGCTGTGGCAGTTTTGCATGTTCCTGCCTGTCGTCATGTAATTAGCAATAATCTCATTTTTGGTAATCATGCAATTTTTTTCGGGGGTGGGGTGTCAAATAACAATGCCAGTCCTGTATGGGTAAACAATACCATAGCCCTGAATACCAGCGAATCTTATGGTGGTGCTTTTTATTGTAAAGATTCTGTCAATCCGAAAGTATATAATTCCATCATTTGGGGGAATCAGGCAAGTGTAGGCAGCCAGGTTTATTTATGGGAAACCTACGCACAGGCGAGTTTTTATCATTGCGATATTCAGGAGGGAGCTGAAGGTTTTGAGGGAGGAGGAAGTGGAGGTGCCTACACCGGTGAATACATCAATAATATTGACGCAGATCCACTGTTTGAAAATGCTGGTGGCAGCAATGCCGATGATTACAAGCTTGGTGGCGCCATTAATGGTTTTTTCATAACAGGAATAGTGCTTGACTACGGACAAACCGCGCGGGGTAATCCACCCAATGTGGGTGCATGGGAATTCAACAC
>RZYY01000085.1 GCA_009930115.1 Sphingobacteriia bacterium
AACTTGTTTATTGCTACGGTGAAACCGCACACTGATTTGATCCTGGAAGAAAATATTGTACGGTTTTCACCCTATTTTTTTTATTTATTCAATGAACTGAAAATTTCAGAACAAAAATAACATTCGTGCAAATCATTAAACGGAGATTTGATTTTATTAATCGTTCTGCTCATGGGTATTGCTATCTTTTGACTTACTTAACTTTTGACGATAACCATTTTAATAGACCTCATGTCTGTTTCCAGGCAGATTTTGCTGCATAGTCATCCTGTGAATCACCTGTAAAAAGCCATAGAAGTTGAAAGTTTGGTAGTACTTTGATAGCATTCACGGGGTGACTCGGGCCAGGCAAGAAGAAATTGTTGCCATGATCAGAAAAGTCCAGCTACCTGATTGCACAACCTCTCCGCACTGGAATTTTTTTTATTAACTTGAGGGAAACCCATTTTAAAGCCTGTGTAATTCGATTTGTGGGTTTTTAACAATCAATGTTTGATAAAAACCTGTTTCCATGTATTAAAAAAGGATATCATTAAGATGGTTTTTTGTATCTTTGCAGCGCTTTAAGCAATTTATTTTCAATTAATTGATTATGACCGCAGAAGAAAAAAACTTATCCGCTATTAACGATTATTCAGCTGACAACATCCAGGTGCTCGAAGGTCTGGAAGCAGTACGAAAAAGACCTTCAATGTATATTGGCGATACCAGTACACGCGGATTACATCATCTTGTTTACGAAGTAGTTGACAACTCTATTGACGAAGCTCTTGGAGGATATTGCGACCAGATAGATGTGACTATTCATCAGGATAACTCCATCACTGTAATTGACAACGGACGTGGTATTCCAACAGGAATCCATGAAAAAGAAAACCGATCGGCACTCGAAGTAGTTCTGACAGTGTTGCATGCCGGCGGTAAATTCGATAAAGGATCATATAAAGTCTCCGGTGGTTTGCATGGCGTTGGAGTATCATGTGTCAACGCATTGTCCACCAATATGGAAGCAACCATTTTCCGCGAAGGAAAGATTTTTTATCAACAATACTGTTGTGGAAAACCACTGGAACCTGTAAAAGTGATCGGTGAATCAAAAGATACCGGCACCAAAATTACTTTTCTCCCCGATACCTCCATCTTCACCGTTACCGATTATGATTATACTATTCTGGCCACACGCCTGCGTGAGCTTGCCTACCTGAACAAAGGAATCCGTCTTACACTAACCGACGAGCGTTTTACTGACGAAAACGGAAATTATCTTTCCGATCATTTTTTCTCCGAAAACGGCCTTGTCGATTTTATTAATTACCTCGATGCCAACAGGGAAAAACTGATGCCGGAAGCTATCCACATCGAAGGTGAAAAAAATAACACCCCCATCGAAATTGCCATGCAGTACAACATCTCCTTTTCGGAAAACCTGCACTCTTATGTCAATAACATAAATACCCACGAAGGAGGAACCCATCTGGCAGGCTTCAGAAGAGGACTTACACGAACACTTAAATCTTATGCAGAAAAATCCGGTATGCTTGCCAAACTGAAATTTGACATCAACGGTGATGATTTTCGTGAAGGATTGACTGCAATCATCTCGGTAAAAGTGGCCGAACCCCAGTTTGAAGGACAAACAAAAACCAAACTTGGGAACTCCGATGTAATGGGTGCTGTTGACCAGATGGTTAGCGAATCACTTACCAATTACCTGGAAGAAAACCCAAAAGAAGCCCGAACTATCGTTAATAAGGTAATCCTTGCTGCAACTGCCCGTCATGCAGCCCGTAAAGCGCGTGAGCTTGTTCAGCGCAAAAATGTTTTGTCCGGATCGGGACTCCCCGGAAAACTGGCCGACTGTTCCGAACGCGACCCTTCTCAAAGTGAGATATATCTCGTAGAGGGAGATTCTGCGGGTGGTACTGCCAAAGCCGGACGCGACAGAAGATTTCAGGCTATTCTGCCGCTGCGTGGAAAAATCCTGAACGTGGAAAAAGCCATGCAACACAAAATCTTCGAAAGTGAAGAAATCAAAAACATCTTCACCGCATTGGGTGTCAACATTGGTACTGCTGACGACAGCAAAGCACTTAACCTCGAAAAGCTGCGCTACCACAAAATCATCATCATGACTGATGCCGACGTGGATGGAAGCCACATTGCCACACTCATCCTGACTTTCTTCTTCAGATACATGAAAGAACTGATCGAAATGGGCAATGTGTACATCGCAACACCACCACTTTATCTGATGAAGAAAGGAAAAGACGAACGTTATTGCTGGTCGGAAGAAGAACGAATTGCACTGGTAAAAGAATGGTCGGTTAATGGTGACGCAAAAGGAATTCACATTCAACGATATAAAGGTTTGGGTGAAATGAATGCCGAACAGTTGTGGGATACTACCATGAATCCTGCCAACAGAATTCTGAGACAGGTAACCATTGAAAACGGTACCGAAGCCGACCGCATCTTCTCCATGCTTATGGGCGATGAAGTGCCACCACGCCGCGAATTCATCGAGAAAAATGCCAAATACGCCAAGATTGATGCATAACCGGCTGTAAACAGAGACCCGGTTCTATTAACCGTCAGATATAAGGTAAGTCAGCTTTTCCCAAATAACTTTTGCTTACATTTTTTTCAACACTGTAACAAATCAGGGTTTTTGATGTCAGACTTTTTACTTGTAAAATGTTTCATTAAAAATCTGAAGAATGTTTGGGAATTATATCAAAATTGCCCTGCGAAATCTTTCCCGGCAAAAAGGTTTCTCCTTAATCAATATTGTCGGGCTTTCCATTGGAATGGCAGCTTTTATCCTGATTACAATGTGGATTTACCACGAATTGAGCTACGACAGGCACAACCAGCATTATCACCGGATTTACCGGTTTGTTCAGAAGCAGTTTTACTCTACAGGTCCCTTCACGGTTTCCAATATGCCGGCACCAATTGCTGCTGACGCCCGACGCGATTTTCCGGAATTTGAAGAATTGTTTCGATTCTTCGATCCTTCTATAGTGGTGAGTTTTGAAGATAAAAAATTCAACGAAACCATTACAATGGCTGATTCCGGTATTTTCAAAGTGTTCGATTTTGAGTTGCTGGAAGGATCATTGAAGGGGGTTTTTTCTGATCTTTATTCGGCTGTGATCACAAAAGATGCTGCAATGAAAATTTTCGGAGAAACTGATGTCATTGGAAAAACCATCCGGATTAACAATCAGAATGACTTCAAAATAACAGCAGTAATTGAAAACCCTCCAACCAATTCAACCTTTGTAAGCAACTATTACATCCCGTTTGAGTATCTTTCGCAGATGGGGCATGATCTTACCCGGTATGGGTGGAACAGCTATTTTATTTATGCACTTATGCATCCTGGTGTTGACGTTGAACAATTTAACGAAAAATTCAAACATTATTTTCAGGTAGTTCGAAATGACGAGACGATAGAGACAGAACTTTCTCTATTCCCATTGGCAAAAGAGCGGCTTTATTATTACGACGGCACCCCCACCAACCTGAAAAGCGTAACCATGTTTGGGATTATTGCCGGTTTCATTTTGCTGATTGCGTGCGTTAATTTCATGAACCTGTCCACAGCCCGTGCATCAAGACGAAGTCGCGAAATTGGAATGCGCAAAGTTGCCGGAGCATCCCGTATTGATCTGTTTTGGCAGTTCATGGGCGAATCGATGGCAATGTCGTTCATCTCTTTGATTTTTGCCCTGCTGCTTGTTCAATTATTGCTGCCGGTATTCAATGATTTGACCGGAAAAACATTATCGTTGTCTCTTTTTCAGCCAATTACGATTGTTGCGCTGATAATCATTACTTTAGTAACCGGATTTATTGCCGGCAGCTACCCGGCTTTATATCTTTCATCCTTGCAACCAACAACTGTAATGAAAGGCGGGCAATCATTACGGAGCAATATCTGGTTCAGACGCGGACTGGTAATTTTTCAGTTTATTTTGTCAACAGGTCTTATTATTTCTACATTGGTAACCTATCGCCAAATGGATTATATGCTTCATAAAGATCTGGGAATGAACAAAGAAAATGTACTTTATTTTATTTTGCGTGGAGACCTTCTTCAAAAATTCGACACCTTCAAAGGTGAGTTACTTCAAAATCAGAATATAAAAAGGGTTGCGGTTGCATCGCATTTGCCATTCATGATAGGAAGCAATACCGGTGATATCTCCTGGGAAGGAAAAAATACTGATGATGAAGTGTTGATTAGTATTTTGTTTGGGGATGAAAATCTCTCCCAACTCATGGAGTATCAATTGGTGGCCGGTCGCTATTTTTCCAAAGATTTCAAAACCGATACTGCTTCAGTGCTGATTAACGAAACCGCTGCCCGGTTGATGGGCATTGACGACCCCGTTGGCAAATGGGTTTCATGGGGTGACGAAAACCGGCTGAGTATTGTAGGAATTGTTAAAGATTTCCATTTCCAGAAAATGCAAAGCAACATTGATCCCCTCATCATTTTTAATCAGCCCGAAAGAGCATATCTCGGGCTTGTCAGAATAAACGAACATCATACCGAGGAAACCCTCGAATTCCTTGAAGAGAAATGGAATGCCTTTGTACCAGCATTCCCTTTTCAGGCCAGTTTTCTCGATCATACGTACAAGAAGTTTCACCTGAGTGAAAGCAGATTGAGCAGACTAATTCGCTATTTTACCCTGCTGGCTATAATTATCTCCTGCCTCGGACTGTTTGGACTTGCATCATTTACGGCTGCGCAAAAATTCAGAGAAATTGGTATCCGAAAGGTGCTCGGTGCCTCAGTGGCAAATATCATCTTGCTTCAGCAACGTGAATTTTTGTTACTGGTGCTTGCAGCCAATGTCATTGCATGGCCGCTGGCATGGTTTTTTCTGAGTGAATGGCTGGCAGGTTTTGCTTATAAAATTCACCTGCATCCCGGATTTTTCATTTTGGCTGCTTTTCTATCATTACTTGTTACATTTTTCACTGTCTTTTTCCTTGCCTGGCATGCTTCAGCTAAAAATCCGGCAGATGCCATAAAATGGGAGTAAACCTGATCATTACGTTTTGGTTTATTTTCTGTTTTTCTGAATTAAACTTATTTTGCAGAAATAAAATTCATGATAAGTGGCAGAGTTTTTTCGAATAGCACTAATGATTTTAATATGGATTATTGCAACAGCTCTGACAATTGCGTTCTTGTTTCTGCTCTTTTCGATGATAACAGAATACAAACCCGAACCTGAGGAGTTCCTTCAGACCAAAGGTAATTCTGCTGATGAAAAGATTAGCGACAGCATACTAACACTGATGACGTGGAATACAGGTTATGCCTGCATGGGTGCTGAAACCAACTTTTTTTATGATGGCGGAACCATGACGCGGCCGGAAAAAGTGTTGCATGAAAAATATCTCAGGAACATTCAGAATACGATAAAATCTGATAGCGCTGCTGATTTCATTCTTTTGCAGGAAATTGATAAAAAAGCCCGGCGTTCCTATTTTTTAAACCAAACTGAAGTACTGATCAAAACACTCCCCGGACATCATGCTGTCTTTGCCGTGAATTACGACGTGATGTTTGTTCCGGTACCCTTTTCAAATCCGATGGGAAAAGTACTTTCCGGGTTGATGAGTTTTTCAAAATACGAACCTAAAACATCAAAAAGAGTCAGTTTTAGCAAAAATTATTCCTGGCCATTACGTCTGTTTAACCTGAAAAGATGTTTCATCCTTCAGCGTTTTCAACTGAATAATGGTTTCGAGCTGGTAATACTAAACACACATAATTCCGCATTCGACAATGGCTATCTGCGGATTTCGCAAATATCAGAACTCCGCTCAATAGCAATCACGGAGTATGATAAAGGAAACTACGTTATTATTGGAGGTGATTGGAATATAAATCCACCCGGATTCGATCCAAACCAGGTTTCTAACGGCGACCTTGCTGTAAAAAAAGACATCGGAAGCATTCCTGAAGATTTTATGCCGGTTGGCTGGAAATGGGTTTTTGACCCTAAAATTCCAACTAACAGATATGTTGACACTGCTTACCGGAAAAAACAAACCCCTGCAACGATCATTGACTTTTTTCTGGTTTCGCCTAATATCCAATTGATCTCTTCAGCTACTTCAGACCTTCAGTTTTCCGACTCAGATCATAATCCATTGATTATCAAAATTAAAATGATAAATTAGTGACCAAAAAGCATTGTCAGGGTTCTTTAATAAAAAAGAATTTTTACTTTTAACTTTATTTAAAATTTTTTAAAATACTGATTTTTAATACAATATGTTTTTTGTTCCAATTATCTTTTAAATTTGTTTGTAAAGTGTCACGGAAAACTATATTTTTACACGTTGAAAAACAACCGAAAATGCTCAAAATGAATGAAAACAATTGTTTTCATATCAGTCGTTTTTGTTTTTTCCAATGCCTTTTCATCAGACATACAGGAGAAATTGCACATCAACAGATCCAGTGCAATGGACGCTTATAAATTCAATATTAATACAACAATATTGAATCTTTGGATGCCACAAAACAGTAATGATCAGTTATCAGAAACTTCAGGTCCGGTCAATCATTCCTTTTTCACCAAAACAGATTCTTTATGGGTTTTTGCAGGAAATGACACAACCATTTGCCTGAATAGCAGTTCATTTCCAATAAACGGAGAAGCGATAAACTATTGGTACCTCGCATGGTCAACAACCGGGGATGGGTTTTTCTCGGATGCCAACAAATTAAACACCAATTATTACCCTGGATTTAATGACACGATAAATGGTCAGGTAAGACTTGTGCTGACTATCTACCCCGCACCACCTGAAATTCAGTCACTTGCCGATACCGTTTCAATAACCATGGTTCCTGCACCACGCAGCAATGCAGGTATCAATGGTGAAATTTGTGAACAGGATCATTTCCAGTTATCTGGTCAGGTTTTTCACTCCTCCTCTGTTTTATGGACCACCACCGGTGACGGATATTTTGACAATCCTGAAGTTTGCGATGCCATATATTTCCCTGGTGAAGATGATATTACAGAGGGGGAAACCGTTTTATGCCTTATCGCTTTTCCCAACAATCCGTGTGTTATGCCCACAGCCGACTGTCTGATTTTATACATTAATAAATTACCGGTTATCAATAATCTTAATGATACAGTAATTTGCGAAAATAGTCAACTTTCGCTTAATCCAACCGTACTTCATTGTGATTCAGTTGAATGGACAACATCCGGCGACGGCTTTTTTTCTAATCAATATCTTGTGAATCCTGTTTATTTTCCTGGAGAACAAGATATTACAAACGGAGAGGCAGAATTACAACTTATGGCTGTTTCAGGATTTGTCTGCAACACTTCCGTATTGGTTTCAATGACTTTAACAATCCAGTCATTTCCAACTGTTTACCAGGTGCCCGATCAGACGATTTGTGCAGGTGATACGGTTTTCCTTGAAGGCGGAGGAAGTAATTATGCTACCATCTGCTGGATGTCATTTGGCGACGGAAGTTTTAATGATCCGTACATTCTAAACCCTGAATACTATCCCGGATCGCAGGACATAGAAAGAGGAAAAGCATATCTTGAAATTTATGCAACAGCAATAGTTCCTTGCGTTTACAGCACCGGATCATATGTCGAGATAACCATAAACGATCATCCGCAGGTTTTTGCGGGCGAAGATGTTACAGGTTGTTCCAATGTTCAGTTAAATGCTTCTGCTTCAAATTATTCATCACTGATTTGGGAAACCTCCGGTGATGGTATTTTTTCTGATATTAATGCATTAAACCCTTCATATTCTGCCGGTACCCAGGATATTACAAACGGTCAGGTATCGCTGTTGCTGACAGCACTCCCGCTCACTCCCTGTCTTATAAATCAAACCGATCAATTGTTTTTTTATCCTGATAATCCTCAGGTTTTAATTCATAATGTAACTGACCAGACACTGACAGCCGGTGAAGATGTACAGCTTTCTTTTGTTGTTCAAAGCCTTTTACCAGGTATTTACACCTGGTTTCACAACTATCAGGAGGTTATCAATCAGAATCTGCCCGATTTGATCATCAATTCCGTTGGGGCAGTAAATGCTGGTTTTTATCACTGCACATATGAAAACGAATGTGGAATATTGATGAGCGATACAGGTTTGATTACAGTGCTTGAGCCTGCAAGTCAATCATTATTTCTCCCGGGCGGATGGAGTGGTTTTTCGTTGTATTTTCAGCCGAACGATCCAAATATTAATTCCATTCTTAGTCCGATTGCCGGCCAGGTCATAATGCTGATGAATTTTGAGGGTATTTACTGGCCAGCAGGAAGCATTAACACTCTCGGTGTTTTTGACAATAAAGCAGGGTACGCAATAAAACTTTCACAGGATGTTACTCTTACTATCGAAGGTATGGTTAAATATCCGGTTGATCCGGTTTTAATCAATCCGGGCTGGTCTTTTCTTCCTGTTCTGTCGGGATGCACGATTCCTGTGGAACAGGTTTTTGGCAGTTTACCACAAATCCTGATTATCAAAGAAGTATCAGGAACTGATTTGTATTGGCCCCAAATGCAGATTTTTACGTTGGAAAATCTTATTCCGGGCAACTCCTATTTCATTTTTAATTCGGGTGAAACTGCCATAGAAATTACTTTCCCTGAATGTATTAATTAGCCGGGTTTCACTGATTTTTATTAGACAGTTCAGCTCAGTCAGGCTTTTTTGGTAATCAACTATCTGCTTTCTGCAAAGCTGATTAATGTAGGATGACGAAACAGCTATTTTTAGGAAATAACAACTATTTTCTTGACTCTATAAGGATTTCCAAAATCTTTATTCCTGCTTCAGAAATTACTGTACCTGGTCCAAAAACAGCAACGACTCCGGCATCGTAAAGAAATTGATAGTCCTGTGGTGGAATAACTCCGCCAACAATTACCATGATATCTTCCCGGCCAGCATTTTTAAGTTCTTCGATCACCTGTGGCACGAGCGTTTTGTGTCCGGCAGCAAGGCTCGATACACCCAAAATGTGAACATCGTTTTCCACCGCCTGCCTTGCAGCTTCGGCCGGTGTCTGGAATAAAGGACCAATATCCACATCAAATCCAATATCGGCATAACCGGTGGAAACTACTTTGGCTCCACGATCATGACCATCCTGTCCCATTTTTGCTATCATAATTCTGGGGCGACGACCTTCCATTTCAGCAAACTGGTCAGCCAACTGACAAGCTTTCCTGAATTTATCATCTCCTTTTGATTCTGACGAATAAACACCTGAAATGGAGCGAATTACTGCCTTGTAGCGACCGAAAACTTTTTCGCACGCGATTGATATTTCGCCAAGTGAGGCTCTTCGCTTTGCTGCTTCAACTGCGAGTTCCAAAAGGTTTCCTTCTCCTGTCTCGCAGGCCTTGGTGATAGCATCCAGCGCCAGGTTAACATCCGTCTGATTTCTTCCTGATTTTAAATTTTCCAGACGTTTTAGCTGAGCATTCCGCACAGCAGTGTTGTCCACTTCAAGAGTTTCGATAGGGTCTTCTTTGTCGAGGCGATATTTGTTTACTCCAACAATAGTATCCTTATTTGAATCAATTCTTGCTTGTTTACGTGCTGCTGCTTCTTCAATGCGCATTTTCGGCACTCCAGTTTCAATAGCTTTTGCCATGCCGCCCAACTCTTCTACCTCCTGAATGAGTTTCCATGCGCGCCCGGCAATTTCATGGGTCAATGATTCAAGATAATAAGAGCCGGCCCAGGGATCTACAACTCTGCAGATATTGGTTTCTTCCTGCAGATAAATTTGCGTGTTTCTGGCAATCCGGGCTGAAAAATCGGTTGGCAGGGCAATGGCTTCGTCAAGTGCATTGGTGTGAAGCGACTGGGTATGTCCCAATGCTGCACCTAAGGCTTCAATACAAGTGCGCGCAACATTGTTGAAAGGGTCTTGCTCGGTAAGGCTCCAACCGGAAGTCTGACAATGGGTCCGCAATGCCATGGATTTTGGGTTTTTCGGATTAAACTGTTTCACCAGTTTAGCCCATAGCATCCTTGCTGCACGCATTTTTGCAATTTCCATAAAATGATTCATGCCAACAGCCCAAAAGAATGAGAGTCGTGGTGCAAATGCATCAATATCCAGTCCTGCCTGAACTCCCGTGCGCAAATACTCAAGTCCGTCAGCAAGGGTATAAGCCAGCTCAATATCGGCAGTTGCGCCAGCTTCCTGCATGTGATACCCGCTGATACTGATCGAATTGAATTTAGGCATATTTTGGGAGGTATATTTAAAAATATCCGCAATAATTCGCATTGAGGGTAATGGAGGATAAATGTAGGTATTCCTCACCATGAATTCTTTTAAAATGTCGTTTTGAATTGTTCCCGACAGTTGTTCAAGTTTAACACCCTGTTCCTGCCCGGCAACTATGTAAAAAGCCATGACAGGCAAAACAGCTCCGTTCATGGTCATCGATACCGACATTTTGTCGAGCGGAATTTGGTCAAAGAGGATTTTCATATCGAGGATGGAATCGACGGCTACGCCAGCTTTTCCAACGTCTCCGACAACACGTTCATGATCTGAGTCGTATCCCCGGTGAGTAGCAAGATCGAAAGCAATCGAGAGCCCCTTTTGTCCTGCCGCCAGGTTACGTCTGTAAAATGCATTGGACTCTTCAGCAGTCGAGAAGCCGGCATATTGACGAATTGTCCATGGTCGCATTACATACATAGTTGAATATGGGCCTCTTAAAAACGGCGGAATACCTGCTGCATAGTTCAGGTGCTCCATATTCTCGAGGTCATCTTCGTTATACACTGATTTCAGGGCTATCTGCTCAGGTGTCATCCAGTCTTTAACAACATTATTTTCCTTGTCCCACTCACTACCTTTCAATACTGATTTTACCGAATGTTTTATAGTAATGTTTTTAAAATTTGGTTTCATTTTGTTCTTCTTTATTAAATGAATAAGAAATAGTGAAAAGTACGCTGGATTAAGCAATTATTCCCATCAACTTCTGGAATTCACCAAGTGTTTCCAGCAGGTTTGATTTGATATGAATAAAATGTTTTAGACCTTTATTTTTCAGTTCTTCCACACTGTCTTTAGGGTAACCGGCAATCACTACGATTGCTTTTCCGCCTGTTTTCTCGAGAATTTCCGGTGCAATTGCCGGATAATCCTCATCAGCAGCGCAGATAACTATGATCTCAGCCTGACTTTTCAATGCTGCATCAACGCCTTCATCCACAGTTTTAAATCCATTGTTGTCGATAATTGTGTAACCTGCACAACCAAAGAAATTTCCTGAAAATTGTGAACGGGCTCTTCGCATGGCAAGATTTCCGTATGTTAGCATAAACGCTGCAGGACGCCTGGCAGATAGAGCATATTTGTCGGTGGCAATCCTGAGTTTCTCAATCTGTTGTGCACCACGATATGCCCTGAGTGGTTCAGCTTCCTGATTTGCAACCGGAATGTTTAAAGGCTCCTGAGATTGCCAGTTAGAAGATTTGTCGAGATACTCTGAAAAATTTGGATATTGATTGGTTCCTACAAGAATCTCCCTGCGATTGGCAATGGCAAAATCACGGTCAGAGGCGGTTTTTTTGATTTTTTTCTGAACAAAACCTTTTTTAAATGCAGCTACAAAACCACCCAGGTCCATGATTTCCAGGAAAATTTTCCAGGCTTGTTCGGCTATTGAATCAGTCAGGCTTTCGATATAGTAGGAACCTGCTGCCGGATCAACAATTTTATCCAGGTAGGATTCTTCTTTCAGCAGCAATTGCTGGTTTCGGGCAATCCGCTCCGAAAATTCTGATGGTGTCCTGAAGATAACATCAAACGGACGAATGGTCAGTGAATTAGTGCCCCCGATAACTGCTGACATGGCTTCGGTCGTGGCACGTAACATATTTACATAAGGATCGTATAATGTTTTGTTCCAGTCGCTGGTAATGGAGTGAATGTGAGTTCTGGTAAATTCAGCATCCGAAGGCCCGTAAGCATTCACTATTTTTGCCCAAAGAAGCCTGGCTGCTCTGATCTTTGCTATTTCCATGAAATAATTTGAACCCACCCCAAAATGGAACTTAAGATTTGGAGCCACATCGTCAATGGAAATACCTTGTTCGGTTACCCTTTGCAGATATTCGTTACCATATGCCATTCCAAAAGCCAACTCTTCAACAATGGATGATCCGGCATTTTTGAACAAATGTGCATTCACCGCCAATGTCCGGAAATGGGGTACATGACTGGATGCTTTGATTATTTTGGCACAGGCTTCAAAGTCATTTTTCTCGGAAAGATAAAATGCTCCGGTAGCGATGAGATTTCCAATAGGGTCAAAATCAACTGACCCGTGTATTTTTTCCAAATCCCGATTGTATTTTTTTACCAGTTCCAGATAAATATTCAGCACTTTATGTGCCTGCCTGCCACAAACAAAATTCACCTGCACCATCTGGGCATAGATGTTTTCCATCAGTTGCTCAATTTCATCTATATCAGGCTCTTTTTCCGGATCAAGTAACCATCCGAGCGAATCTATCCCTTTCATCAGGATGTCCAACGCTTTTTTATTGGCCTGTTTAATGTCGTCAACAAGGATATCCTGACGGATAAACCAGTTGTTTTCTTTTTTGCGGCCGCTTCTTACAAATGGAAAATCGCCGGGAAAGACGTTCAGGTAATTGATTTTTTCCAGGTCTTCACTTCGATAATAAGGCTTAACATCAAAACCCTCGATGGTTTTCCAATGTAGCTTTCGCTCATAATCGGCACCTTTGAGATCAGCTACGATTAACTCTTCCCATTCCTTGGTGGAAACAGGCGGAAACTCTTCAAATAATCTCATCGGCTCTTCATTTTTACTCTTGTCAATCATGTCTTTCTGATTTAATTACACTGTCAGTCAGCAAAATTTTGTGCAAAGTTAGCATAAATCTCTGTTTCAGACTTTCGATCAGGAAACCAACCCTTACATAAATTAACAACAGATCTGCCAATTCTTTGTGGTTAGCAAATTTTGGATAAGTCATTCGTTCGAAGTGATGATTTTTGCAAATACAACCAGAAAACATAAGAAAAGCATTAATCCGGTTTATACAGGAAAAATTGAACAGTTAGCCGTTTAAAACCAGCATTTACTATCAGGATTTTTAGTTCATGAGGCAAATGCTGTCTTTTTGGCAGATGGTTGTGTCAGGACAACATACAGTTGTTTTTTTTAGCAATTAGCTATTTAAAAAACTGACAATCAATAAAATATTAAATATTCTTTTTGATTAAATACTTTTTAGAAGCGGTTTTCAACAGAAGGTGTTTAAAAAATTTTTAAATGGCACAATGATTGACAAAACTGCATCCTACAGAAAAGAATTTCAAATAATTAAAACATAAAGGATAAAACAATGGGAAAAATTATCGGAATAGACTTAGGAACAACCAACTCGTGTGTTGCTGTTATGGAAGGTAACGAACCAGTAGTTATCCCCAATTCAGAGGGACGTCGTACCACACCCTCCATAGTTGCTTTCACTGAAAATGGCGAGCGTAAGGTTGGTGACCCTGCTAAAAGACAGGCGATTACCAATCCAAAATTTACTGTTTATTCTATTAAACGTTTCATGGGTGAAACCTACGACAGGGTGAGCAAAGAGGTAAAT
>RZYY01000244.1 GCA_009930115.1 Sphingobacteriia bacterium
CCTATATCCTGTACGGTTCCCAGATGGCCCATTAATGCAAGATCAGCAACCCCAAGTAGTGGAACACTGAGGTTGCTGATGATGTTTGGAATTGCCAGATGCAGAATGCGTTTGTTCATTCTTTTTTACACTGCTTTTTCTGCCTGCAAAGAAACACAATTTTATGTGAATTCATTTGTATTATGGGTTGAGCCATGACAGAACCTCATCGCTGTCGGGTTTTTTTTGCGGTGCTACAACCTTAACCAGTTGCCCTTTTTCGTCGATGAGGTATTTTTGAAAGTTCCATTTTATCTGCGAATCTTCCACGCCGTTTTGTGTCTTTTCTGTTAACCATTGGTAGAGTGGATGCATGTCGTCGCCTTTAACACTGATTTTTTCCATCATTGGGAAAGTGACACCATAATTAATACTACAAAATTCAGCGATTTCTTCGTTGGTTCCCGGCTCCTGATGCATGAAATTGTTGGCGGGAAATCCGATAATTACAAAATTTTTATCCTGATATTTTTTGTATAAGGCTTCAAGTCCTTCGTACTGAGGGGTCAATCCGCATTTTGATGCGGTGTTGACAACCATTACTTTTTTTCCTTTCAATTGGTTTAACGGGAAAGGTTCACCGGTAATGGTTTTAACTGTAAAATCGTAAAATGAGCTCTGGCTGCTGGCTGTTATAGCTGCGAAGAACAGGGTGAGAAAAAGCATTTTTTTCATATTTTATTTTTTTATTTAATTTTTATAATACTTTCTGAATTTGCCGGGTGATGAAACAATAAATACATTGTCAGGCAGAGGAAAATTTATTTTTTTTAATTGCCCTCCGGTAAGATATATAGTGGATTCTGCGAATTGTTGCGCTAAGCCAAGGATGTACATATGGATATCGATGCCGGAAATGGAGCTGATCAAAGCGGTAAAGAGATTGTCGGGTTTTTTGAATCTGGCAATTCTTTTCAGATCATCCTCCGGAACATTTTGTCCGAGATAGATCACCCGGTGTCCTTCTTTTTTTGCAATGTAATGATAAAACAACAGGCTGAGTTCGTGGAATTCCCCTTCGGGTAGAAAAAATACCGTGAGGGGCGCATCGTTATCCTTCGTCTCTGGAATATTTTTTATGCTTTGAATAAAAAAGTCGCGGATTAGCATGCTGACAAAATGTTCCTGTGCAGGATACATATTGCCAGTTTGCCATAAGAGTCCGATTTGTGAGAGAAAGGGAAATACCACGTTGAGGATGGTCTCCTCGAACCCCAACACCCGGATATTATTCTCCAAGGTAAGGAGAAACACCTTTTCATTCCATTCGATTGTCGCGGCAAGCAGCCTTCCGATTTCAGTATAATGGAGAAAGGGTTTGTATTTTAATTGAAGTACCAAGGTTTTGAGGGTTGAATCGTCCATCGCTGCTAACTTACTGATTTTGTAGTTATGTTGAATGAGCACGGAGAGGTTGAGTAGTTTTACCAGATCATTATCCGAATATTTTCTTAAATTTGTTGTTGTCCGCTCTGGTGAAAAGAGGTTGTATCTTCGCTCCCAGACCCGGATAGTTTGTGCTTTGATTCCGGTTAATGCTTCCATATTTTTTATGGAATAGTCTGCCATATTTATTCTGTTTGAAATAGAAACAGATAACTGAACAAAATGTTTTATATAGTTATAAATGAGTTTAGTATAAAATGTTAATCAGGGGATTTTTTTCTTTTTTCATAATTTATAATGGAGAGGTGCAACAATAACCGGGAGCAGGAAACAAAACGCTGAAAAGGCCTGTTATACCTTTAAACCTTATTTATGGAAGAAATGGAATTATCGGCAGTGATTTTAGCCGGAGGGAAAGCCAGCCGCTATGGTGGTATCCCTAAATCGTTGATTCAAATTAAGGGGCGGACTATTATCGCGAATAATTTGCAGGTGCTCAGCACGATATTTTCCGAAATTTTTATCATAGCCAATGAACCGGAAATATTTTCTTTTAACAATGATGTGTTGGTTTATCCTGACCTTATTCCCGGGCATGGACCACTTTCCGGGATCCATTCTGCGTTAAGCCGGATTTCGAATTCTGCGGCTTTTATTTTCGCTTGTGATATGCCTAATCTTCGTCAGGATGTTATGGAGAGCCAGCTGGCGTTCTATCAACGAAATCCCGGGCTAATTATCATCCCGATTACTGAAAGGGGGATTGAGCCACTGCATGGAATTTATCCAAAGGCTGCATTCACCGATGTCGAACGGTTGTTGAAAATGTACGATAATCCAAAAATTCGTTCACTTTTTTCTCAATACCCCACTCTTTTTATGCGTTTTGAGGATAGTGCGCTCGCGCGTCGTGTATTTTATAATGTGAATACCCCTGACGATCTTTCCTCTTTGCTTATTTAGAATGATTCTTTGAATCCTGAGGCGGGATCCCTTGTTAATCAGTTATAATCAGATTCTATGCGTATTGACGAGATAATGGCCAAGTATCCGCTGAAAAAGGCCTTTTTGGTAAACCTACTTTGATTAACAATTTCGAAACACTGACGCATTATCCGGCAATTGTTATAAAAGGTGCTGCCTGGTTTCGTGCACTGGGCGCATAAAAATCTCCCGGAACAAAGATATTTTCCGTTTCTGGCAGAGTGAAATATCCGGGGTTCTTTGAAGTCGAAACCGGACTTACCGTTCGTAACCTTATTGAGGGTTTTTGTGGAGGTATGTTAAACGATAAACCTTATAAAGCGGCTTTGCTGGGGGGGGTTCTGCCGGAACGTTTATTGACAAGTCGATGCTGGATATGAGGCCGGGATATGATTTGCTCCGTGAGCAGGGACTTACCCTTGGTTCGGGGGCGGTTGTGGTTCTGGATGAGCACGATAGTGTTTTTGGGATGTTGGATAACATTCTTCATTTTTTTTCCCAT
>RZYY01000245.1 GCA_009930115.1 Sphingobacteriia bacterium
GTATATTTGCCACATCAAATTGCCGGGGCATTAGCTCAGTTGGCTAGAGCGTTTGACTGGCAGTCAAAAGGTCAACGGTTCGATTCCGTTATGCTCCACTGAATTATCAAAGAGTTACAACAAAAATGTGGTAACTCTTTTTTTTGCCGATAAACCAGCAGAAAAAAATGACAAAAAAAACATATCCTTACCCAACTGAAACAAGAACGCATATTGTTTGTTGCTATAGGTATCGGTCTGTAAAAAAATAAAGACCGATAGTATTACAAAAAAATGAAATTGAAGAAGTGTGCGCCAGCCCCTCTCCTGACAACAAACAAGCGATTTAACAGAATATTACCGATGAAAAAAACAGCACACCTTACCCTTCTTTGCGTAATTCTAAGTCTTCATGCGAAACCACAAGACCCTTTGCCCAACGTAATATTTGGCACCATCGAGCGCATTCAGGATTTCCCGTCGCACTATTTTTCTTCGGTAAAAATCGACATCTGGCTACCGGAAGGCTATCCGGATTCTGCAAACTATGCCGTGTTGTATATGCACGATGGGCAAATGCTTTTCGACCCGGCGATTACCTGGAATAAACAAGCATGGAATGTGGATGATGTGGCCTCGGAACAGATGAAAAGCAAAAAAGTCAAACCCTTCATAGTGGTCGGTATATGGAATCGGGGCGAAACCCGACACGCTGACTATTTTCCGCAAAAACCCTTTGAAGACCTACTGCCAAATGAAAAAGATTCGGTATATGCACAATTGCAGAAATACGGCAGAGCATACGGGCCTTTCCATCCACAATCCGATTACTACCTAAAATTCATTGTGGAGGAATTAAAACCGTATATCGACAGCCACTATTCCGTATTTACAAACAGCAAAAACACCTTTATTGCCGGTAGCAGTATGGGGGGATTAATTTCACTTTATGCCCTCTGTGAATATCCCATGGTATTTGGTGGCGCTGCCTGTTTATCCACCCATTGGCCCGGAACCTTCACGCTGCAAAACAACCCGGTACCCCATGCCTTTCTTCGCTACCTGAACAATAAGCTGCCTTCTCCCAGACACCATAAAATATATTTCGATTATGGCGACCAAACCTTGGATGCACTGTATCCCGAAATTCAAAAACAAGCTGACTGGATAATGATTCAAAAAGGATACAACAAAACGAATTGGCGCACCGACTATTATCCAGGCCATGACCACAGCGAGAAATCATGGAATAATCGCCTCCATATCCCATTGGAATTTCTTCTTGGAATGGAGGAGACGAAATAATAATACAGCAATAAAATGGAGGAATCCATAAAAGAGGGAAAATCCTTCACAGCAATTTCACGGCGGTTGTCGAAAAGCCATAAACAGAGTAGACCAGTTACTAAATAAACCCAAAATGAAAAAATTAACCACATTACTAATAATTGCAGGCATCAGCCTTCTCAGCTTTCAAGTCAATGCACAGGGCATGGGGATAAAAGCGGGGTTGACCATGGCCACCATGGAGTACGAAAATGACCAGGCCACCTATAGCGATACCTACAAAATGACCCCCGGTTTTCATGTAGGATTAACCTATGAAGTGCCGCTCATTGGTATTTTATCGTTCGAACCCGGTCTTATATTTACCACCAAAGGAGCAAAATATGAAGATACCCTGCTGGGCATTGATTTCGACGCTGTGTATACACTTTACTATATCGACATCCCATTATATGTAAAGGCCGCCGTTTCGGCCGGAGATAACCTGAAACTCTATGCTGCCGCAGGGCCCTATGTTGGACTGGGGATCAGCGGTGTTGTGAAAACAACAACGGAGGTATTGGGAATCGTGAATACAGAGGAAGACGACATCGAATGGGGAAACGACGAAGCAGAAGATGATCTGAAAAACGTAGATATGGGGCTGACTTTTGGCGCCGGACTGGAAATCAGTTCGTTGCTGTTGGGCGTTTCCTATGACCTGGGGATGGCAAATATTTCATCCTACCAGGATTTTGGAACCACAAGAAAAAACAACGTACTTAAACTTTCGATTGGATACAAGTTTTAGTCCACACACGGAATCCGAAAGATGCGCCGGAGGGGAGTAAAAAAATTATCCCTTCAGCGCATTTTTTTAGCCGGAAATAATTAACAACAAACAGATTAAAACATATAACATAAATTTTACCTGACCAAACATAAAATCACAGGGATAAAATATTTTGAACATTTGGGATATCATTTACAGATTACCATGCCAAAGAACAACCTCATATCCGATAAAACGACAAAATGGAATAGGAGTACCTGAAATACAAGGTGTAGAAAAACAGAGGCTTTCCTCTCGCCAAAAGGGATACAGATAAGCAAAAACCATAAAGCCGGGTCATTCACAAAACATGACTTCTCACCCATATCCCGTGATAAAAATCGGGCACGAATGCCTCTTATTAAATTTTCGGGTGTAGCGGCAAGCGGATTGCGAGAAATTTTTGGCGCAGGAAAAAAACAAGAAAACGCACCCTACACACGAAAAACAGCTGTGCATGGTGCATAAATTAGAAATAAACGCTAATGCAAAAATAAACGGAAAATCAGCTGCTTAACATGAAAATCGAAAGTGGGTGACCCAATGCACAAAACAGGAAAAACAACGAGTGCTTGTAATTCATTTGGCGAAACGGTTATATAACGCATTTAAGGGTTTCAGGTGGTGAAGCCACTTTCTCCATCTCGTAAGTAATGGTAACCCCATTCTCTCTCCACCCGGTCCAAACCATCGTGTTTCCATCCAGCGTAAAATTCCAACATTCATAAGCCCGCCCAGTGCCACCAAGGAGTAAGTCGTGTGAATAATTGCTTGCCATCAATTGACCATACAAATAATAGCGCCCGTTATTATCTGTTTTTTTTATCCAGTTA
>RZYY01000246.1 GCA_009930115.1 Sphingobacteriia bacterium
CAAGGTCATTATACTTAGATCTGACAGAGATACGAATTTTCATTCACAATTATTACCGGCGATCGTTCATCTTTCAATACCATTTTGCCATGAAACTTAAGCCAGTATTTGAAGATCTCAGCAACCCGGCCACTATCATAAGCCACATTGAGGGGTTAGGGGATAAAAGCATGGCGACACCGCATGCGGAAATATTGCACAATCTTATTGAACAGTTTGAGCCGTTGGACTTCGAGTTATTGGTGTACCCACAAGTTGAAAAATTAAGGGAGCAACTGAAACATGAAGAACCTGGAAGTGATCGGGCAAGGGAAATTCAATCGCAGTTGGATAAACTGAAATTGAACCTAAAGCATTATTTGGTTTTGTCAATTGAAAACGCCCTACTGTTCGCAGAAAAAAATCATTGGGGCTTATGTAAAAACCATGATTTTATTTATTTGTACAATGGTACGTTTTGGGCAGAAATTGATAAAGAAACATTCCAAAAGTTTTTGGGAGAGGCAGCCGAGCAAATGGGCGTTGCTAAATTCTCGGCAAGGTTTTACCAATTTAGGGAGCAACTTTTTAAACAGTTCCTCTCAACCGCATACCTACCCACCCCTGAGAGCAATAAAGACACCGTGTTGATCAATCTACAAAACGGAACTTTTGAAATAAGCCCGCAAGGAACGAAATTAAAGCCGTTTGATTCCTCGGACTTTATCACCTACCAACTGCCGTTTGAGTACAACCCACAGGCGGAAGCACCATTGTTTAAAGCGTATTTGAACAGAGTGTTGCCCGACGCCGAACGACAAAGAGTATTAGCGGAGTACCTGGGCTTTGTATTCATTAAGCACGGGAGCAATGCATTAAAAGAAGAAAAAGCATTAATACTTTACGGTACTGGAGCAAATGGGAAAAGCGTGTTTTTTGAAATTGTAATCGCTTTATTGGGCCCTGACAACGTGAGCAGTTATTCATTGCAGAGCCTTACAAATGATAACGGGTATTTCCGCGCAAAGTTGGCCAACAAGTTAGTAAACTATGCAAGTGAAATAAACGGAAATATGGAAGCAGCGATATTTAAACAGATGGTTTCAGGCGAACCAGTTGAAGCCCGTTTACCTTATGGGCAACCATTCATTTTAAGGCAGTACGCAAAATTGATTTTTAACTGTAATGAACTCCCAAAAGATGTTGAACACTCAAACGCGTATTACAGACGGTTCTTAATCATTCCTTTTGACGTCACTATTCCCGAACACGAACAAGACAAAAACCTACACATCAAAATAATTGAAAAGGAACTTTCAGGTGTATTTAATTGGGTATTGCAGGGTCTTAGCAGGTTACTGGAGCAAAAGAGGTTCTCAGATTGTGAAGCAGCCCAACAGGCTGTTGAACAATACAAAATAGAAAGTAACAGCGTGCAGATGTTTTTGAATGAAAACGAATACAAGAGCAGCTCATCAAATTACATGCTGATTAAAAATCTGTACCAGGAATATAAAGCCTTTTGTATTGAAGACGGGATGACACCTTTTAAAAAATTAAATTTTATCAAACAGTTACGGGCTTTGGGTTTTATTGTAGATAGGGTTTCACATAACCAATTAGCGGTATTTATTGAAGCACCGAGATTAAACTTTTAACGCAATAAAAAAGGTTTTTTCAATGAGTAACTTTAATAACTTCAGTAACCAACACCGGTACAGTTTAGAAAAAGGGAGTAAAAAGCACCATTGCCCCAACTGTAATCAAAAGACATTTGTACGGTATATTGATACAGAAACAGGCGACTATTTACCGGAAGAGTACGGACGTTGCGATCGTGAAAGTAAATGTTCGTATCACCTCAACCCATATTCGGACGGGTATGCAAAAGCAATTCGAGTACATGAACAGGACAACTATTCAGAATGGCGGAACACCTGGGAGCCTCGGCAAAAAAAAATAATATCACAGCAGACAACTGAACTCGTTTATTTTGACTTTGAAACATTCAAACAAACATTACAGACCGAACGCTATGAAAAGAACACGTTTATAAAGAACCTGTTTTCCGGGGTAAAATTTCCCTTTGAAGTTAATGAGGTTACAAAAGTTATTCAGTTGTACCGATTGGGGACAGTTGCAAATGGCTACAGAGCAGGGGCAATTACTTTCCCTTTTATTGATTATAAAGGGAATGTTCGGGCAATTCAGGTAAAACAATTTGACGAACAGAACCACACCACGGGTACGGACTTTTTACACTCAATAATTGAAAAGTACCACGCTCTTAACAACAAGCCGCTGCCTGAATGGTTGGAAGCATACACAAGGCAGGATAAACGAATTTCCTGTTTATTTGGCGAACACCTTTTAAACAAATACCGAGGCAACCCCGTTGCGTTGGTCGAAGCCCCGAAAACAGCCGTTTACGGTACATTATATTTTGGTTTGCCTGAAACACCTGAAAGCCTTATTTGGTTGGCAGTATACAACAAAAGCAGTTTTACATTTGACAAACTGAAAATATTAAAGGGACGTTATGTGTATGTATTTCCCGATCTTTCAAAAGGCGGCACAACCTTCAAAGAATGGGAAACAAAAGTAAAAGATTATGAAAGTCGCTTACCTGGTACGTGTTTTATTTTTTCGGACTTACTGGAGCAGCTAGCACCGGAACAGGACAAAAGTGAAGGCAACGACCTTGCGGATTATTTAATAAAACTGGATTGGCGGCTATTCAGAAAACGGGACATTCAGGAACAAACACCACAGCCCGAACCTGAAAAAGTTACTATAGTTACTAAAGTTACCCACCAACAAAACATTTTATTATCACACGTTACTCCATTACAAAAATTTGGGGAATTCGAAACTGAACGAATTGAACGGCCTAAAAGGGAGC